>CANJJP010000024.1 GCA_947474485.1 Bacteroidota bacterium
AGCATTAACCCAATTCGCCAGAAAGCCTGTTGTTGTAATAGAATATGCTGAATTTGCAACAACAGATGATGCAACTGGTGTTGTGAAAGATACAGTGTTTGAATAATTCGATGTATCACATGAGTTTTTTGCCCTTACTCTATAATAATAAGTTGTGTTACAAGATAAATTGTTCATCGTTGTCGGTGCTCCGTAACCAAACCAATTGCCATTGGCACCATTAACAAACGAACTGAACCCAGAGTTAGTTGAAACTTGAAGCGCATATGTTGCTCCTCCAACTACATTCCAACTTAATGAGGCTGTCGAATCTGTTATAGATGTCGCGGAATTTGCAATTGGGTCTGCCAAAATTGAACCGACTGTAATTGCTTTGCAAGAAGTATTAGAAGGAGTTGGATTACAAGCATTGCTTCCCATAACACAAATATTTCCACTAGTTGCTCCAATATTTACATTAATAACATTTGTTCCTTGACCGGTTGTTATAGTTGAGCCAACGGGAACCGTCCAAGCATAATTTGTAACACCACTAATTGGAACAACTGAGTAAGTTAAATTACTTCCAGCGCAAACATTTGAAGAACCTACTACTGAACCCAAAGTCCCAATTACATTATTAGGATGTATATTAAAATTAATCCATTGCGTTCCGTCATAATACTGAAAATTTCCACAAGCAATATTATAAATCATTAATCCAGATGCTGGAGCTACGATAGCATTTCTTTGTACTGTTGTTAAACGTGGCGCAAGAAAACCACCTGTTGTAGATGCAACATCTAAAACAGCAGAGGAGTTTGGGCTTGTTCCAATTCCAACTTGTGAGCCATTATTAGTTAAATTACTATTTGCTACCCAATTGCTCCCATCGTGTCTTAATGTTTGTCCTGTCGTACCTGTTGGTAAACTTGATGAGTTTCCTGAACTTGCTGCATATAATGCGTATGGAACGCTTAATATTTGTGTTGTGCCAACTAATGTATAACTACTACCGCCTGTTGGGTCAAACTCCACTTTCATATATTTTGTTCCACCGCCCCAAGTAATTGATGGAAATGAGCCACTCAAAATTGAACCACCACCAATTTCAACAGTAAATAAACCCATTGCGTTCGTGTTTACATTATGTGTTTCGCTATATTGTATTGTTCCTGTTGGCGAACCATCAATTACACTTGCACGAATAGAAATAAGCTGATTAACAATGGGATTTCCTGCAGCGTTGCGAGCTACACCTTGATAAGCAAATTTTTGTGGTGCTTGCGCAAATGCAAATTGAAATGCAATGATGAATGAAGCTAGTAAATATATCTTTCTCATGTTTTTTTGAATTAATTACCTACTGCTATTATAGAAAATGAAAGGTTTTCTGCTGCCACACCTGGATTACTATAAGTATAAAGATAAAAGCCAGTTGTTGTAACATCAGTTATTCTTATAAATCCATATGTAATGCCTGTTAAATATGTTGGATCACATATAGATGCAACAACAGTTGGAATAGTATTAAAAGGTGTATCAAAAGTTACAGTATAAAATCCTGTTGAATTTCTAACTACTGTAAAACCTCCTCCGTTAAATGTTGTTGGAGTAAATGCTCCAGTATTTGAGCCTGCAACCATTCTAGGAGAACTCATTGTAAAGTTTGGATACGTTCCTGTAATTGTTGTTGAGCCTGTAGCACTTAATGAAACGGCTTGGTCAGGTGCAGTGTTTTTTATTGTATCGTTTGGTGTAATTGCAATACCTGTTCCTGCTTTATATGTTTTAGCATTTGCTGCATGTAATGCATAAGGAACGCTTAATATTTGTGTTGTACCAACTAAGGTATAAGTGCTCCCGCCAGTTGGGTCAAACTCAACTTTCATAAATTTTGCTCCTGCTTCCCATGTAATTGCAGTAAATGAACCCGATACCAATACACCAGCACCTGTTTCAATATTAAACAAACCCATTGCGTTTGTTACAACAGAATGTGTTTCACTATACTGCAAAGTACCAGTAGGGGTTGCGTCTAAAATACTTGCTCTAATTGATATTGTTTGGCTAACTATTGGATTTCCTGCAGCGTTGCGAGCTACACCTTGATAAGCAAATTTTTGTGGTGCTTGTGCAAATGCAAATTGAAATAAACAAATGGCAAATAGTAATGTGATTTTTTTCATTGGGTTAGTTTTTAATTAATTTGATTGTTTTGTTAAATTGATTGTTTGTTGCTTTGATATTTAAAATATAAATACCCGCATTTAATTCCGCACTATGAATTACTTTATCTATACCACTTTTTATAATTTTAGATTGAGCATCTATTAGCGTCCATTCAACATCTTCAACAATATCTATTTTAAAATCTGCCGAACTAGGATTAGGAAACACATTTACTGTATTGTTTTTACTAATAGTTAAAATGCCAATAAAACTATACAACTCTGGTTGCAAAAAACCCTGAGTAATTGTATTAGTTCCATTACTAATTGTGGTATTTATTGTTTCTCCGCAGGAGTAATCAATAATTGGAGAGGATGTTCCAACATAAGAGCCAAATGATGTAATGGTTCCTTGTGTAATTGTTTGCGCTTTACTATATAATACAGAAATGGTAAAGAAAAGGAGTAAGTGTATTTTCATTTTATCAATATTGAATTAATACTATTGTATTACAAAGATATAATAATTTTCATATTGTCAACGAATTAGTTGACAATATTTTAAGGCAAAATTCGAACTTTCCGTTCGGTTGAATGCCATGGAAAAAGAAGATTTATTAAAAAAACTCGGGAAAAATGTAATTAAAATCAGAACCAAAAAGGGCTGGTCTCAATCCGAGTTGGCATGGAATTGTGGCAAAGACAGGCAATCAATAGAAAGACTTGAAAATGGAAAAATAAATCCTTCCATCTTTTATCTTAAACAAATTGCAGAAGGATTAGAGATAACATTAAGTGAGTTGTTGGATTTTAAATAAGCTATAAATTTGTTTCAATCACCTCCCAAGTATGATCACTTAACAATTTTACACTGCTTATAAATTCAAGCATTTCATTTCGTATTTAATAAGTGGCATTTAATTTTAATAAATCCTACTGCGCATTCCACCCACCATCTACAGGCATTGCAGTTCCTGTAATTGTGTTTGCATTGTCAGAAGCTAAGAATAAAGCCAATTGCCCTAATGTTTCAACAGATACAAATTGTTTTACTGCTTGTTTGTAAAGCATAACTTTACTTACTACATCGCCTTCGCTCATGTTATGTGCTTTTGCTTGGTCGGCAATTTGTTTTTCTACCAAAGGAGTTTTTACATAACCTGGGCAAATTGCATTTGCAGTAATATTATAAGGAGCACCTTCTAAGCCTAATACTTTTGTTAAACCAACTATACCATGTTTAGAGGTAACATAAGCCGATTTAAATTCGGAAGCTACCAAACCATGAGCAGAAGCTATGTTGATGATACGCCCAAATTTTTGCTCTTTCATTTTAGGCCACACTGCTTTTGTTAAGTGGTAGGCAGAAGTTAAGTTAATGGCAATAATGGCATTCCATTTATCATCAGGAAACTCATCAATAGGCGCAACGTGTTGTATACCTGCATTACAAATTAACACATCAATTTTTCCAAATTTTTCGGTAGATTTTGTTACCATGTCTTTAA
Source organism: Bacteroidota bacterium (assembly GCA_947474485.1). Classification (GTDB taxonomy): domain Bacteria; phylum Bacteroidota; class Bacteroidia; order B-17B0; family Aurantibacillaceae; genus JADJDM01. The sequence goes on from CANJJP010000024.1 coordinate 3,659, forward strand.
TTTCATCGGGCTTCATCATATTGGCAGGAAAAAACATAGTTTCTATGCCATATTGCTTGCCAATGTTAGCTGCAATTTCTGCCCCGTTTGGCTCTAAGCCGTTAAAAACAATATTGTATTTAGCTTTTGCAAATTCTGTTGCAATCCCTAATCCTATTCCGCTAGTGCTTCCTGTTATTAATGCTGTTCTGTTCATTGTATAATCTTTTTGTGTTTGGAAACATAAATATAGCAATTTTAATTTTTTAACAGCAAAAAGTCATTTTGTCAGAAAAAACAGCTTGGTTTAAGTATTGATTAGGGAAAGAAGGTATATATTTATAAAAATTTAAATCAAAACTTAATTATCATGGCATTAGAAATAACAGACGCGAACTTTGAGGAATTAGTATTAAAATCAGACAAACCAGTATTAGTTGATTTTTGGGCAGAATGGTGTGGACCATGCCGTATGGTTGGACCAATCGTTGAAGAATTATCAAAGGATTTTGACGGAAAAGCAGTAGTAGGAAAAGTGAATGTAGATTTAAACTCACAAATTTCTGCAAACTACGGTATCCGTAACATTCCTACTTTGTTAATTTTCAAAAACGGTGAAATTGTTGACAAACAAGTTGGAGCAGTTCCAAAGGCAACTTTAGCTGCTAAAATTGAGGCTCAACTATAATTAAGACGGGCTTCAAAAAACTGATTTCTCATCGTTGAATTTCGATTTCCAAATCCTCACTTACACTAGTAAGCTGCGGTTTGAAAATCTCATTCGCCTCGATAAATCAATTTTTTGAAGCCCTTTTTTTCATCACATAAATTTAGGTAATGAGTATCTTTCACGATCAAAGCATTCAACAATTTTCATCGCTTGAATTTCTTGCAAGGCAAGTTGTTGAAGGATTTATTACTGGATTACATAAAAGTCCCTTTCATGGTTTCTCTGTAGAATTTGCAGAACATCGCTTGTACAACTCGGGCGAATCAACACGACACATTGATTGGAAATTATTTGCACGTAGTGAAAAGCTGTTTGTAAAACGTTACGAAGAAGAAACAAATTTGCGTTGTCAAATTGTGATTGATTCTTCCTCGTCGATGTACTTTCCTTTTGAAGAAGGAAAGAATTACGAAAAGCAAGAGAATAAAATAAATTTCTCGATTAAATGCGCTGCTTCATTAATCGAATTATTAAAACGTCAGCGCGATGCCATTGGTCTTAGCGTGTTTGACGAACAAGTGAACGAACATTTTAATGCGCGTTCAAGCAATGTTCATCACAAGCTATTGTATACCGAGTTAGAAAAACTAATGAAGTTGCACGAGCCCGAAATAAAGCATAGAACCAATGCAGCAGATGCCTTGCATCAAATTGCAGAAACAACACACAAACGCTCCCTTATTGTTATTTTTAGCGATATGTTTGAGAGCAATGGAGACTTTGAAGCTTTGTTTTCGGCATTACAACATTTGCGTCACAAAAAACATGAGGTAATTATGTTTCATGTTACCGATAAAGAAAAAGAGTTGGAGTTCGAGTTCGAAAACCGCCCGTATCGCTTTATTGATATGGAAAGCGGGGAGGAGCTAAAAGTAAATCCAACGGATATAAAACAAAATTATTTAGATCAAATTCAATCCTTTCACGAAGATCTAAAACTTCGTTGCGCCCAATACCACATTGATTTTGTGGAAGCAAATATAAACGAAGGTTTTGATGCGATTTTGCGCGCCTATTTGGTGAAACGTACAAGTATGGTGAGATAGTTTTTTCTCTATTCATTTCATAGTTGTTAGTTTATTCTTATTCCTGTTTCATTTCGTATATGTCTTCATAATAAACCGAACTGCCATCAGGGTTTTCAGTTTTATATTTAGCAAATAATTTCATTTTATCATTTCTTAATTCTGTAATATCGTAGGTTATATCTGTTAGATTTCCTTTGTATTTAAAAGTACCTTGATAATTAGTTTTGCTGGTAAAATGAATAATTACTTGTTCCTTCTTTTTTTTCTCGCCTATGCCATTGTTAAAATCCCAGTTTCCATAATAACTTGTGCTAATACCATCAAAGACTTCAGTAAAGGTAATCTTTCCATCTCTCTCAAATTTCATTGTTAATGTATGACCTCCTACGTAATAGTAATTTGGATTGTCGGCAAACATGTAATTGTTGTTGTCATAATAAAAGCTTTCGTAATAAGCTGGTCCTGTTCCGCTTTCTTCAACATACCGGCTTGTTCCAGTTTTTATTTGCCATACCCCAGTTAGTCTTGCCTTTCTAGTTCGGAAAGAAATAGACGGGTCATTTTCACCTTTTTTGCATGCTGATATTACAAGTAAAATTGTAATGAAATAGAAAATAAATTTCTTCATGGATTTACTTCACTATTTTCATTTCATTTAAAAGATAACCAGCACCAGCATATTTATCTATAATAAACAAAGTGTAACGAACATCTAATGTGATGTTTCTGCAAATGTCAGGATTGTACATTACATCACTCATAGTTCCTTCCCAAGCACGGTCGAAATTAGTTCCAATTAATTCACCTTTTGCATTTAATACTGGGCTGCCACTATTACCGCCTGTTGTATGGTTTGTTCCAATAAAGGCAACTCTAATTTTTCCGTTTTTATCTGCATATTGTCCATAGTCTTTTTTTGCGTACAACTCTTTTAATTTTGGAAACACAATGTAATCATCGATAACAGGATTTTCTTTTTCCATAATACCATCAAGTGTTGTGTAATGTTTGTAAACGATTCCATCTTTTGGTTCAGAGCCTTTTACTTTGCCATAGGTTAAACGCAAAGTTGAATTAGCATCTGGATAATAACTTTTGTTTTTCATGTATTTCATTTGCCCCGCAATGTATTCTTTATACATCTCATTTAAACGTTGGTCAAGTTTAGATGTATAAGGACGAACTTGTACGTTAAAATAAGCCATGGTTTTACTGTACAATACATACAAAGGGTCTTTGCTTATTGTTTCAATATTGTTTTCAATGTCATCTACAATTTTTTGAAGTTTATCTTTGTTTAATAATGCACTATTGGCGTACATATCTTTTGCAATGCGTTCAGTGTTTCCCTCATGTGCAACAATAAGCGAATCGATGTAAGGAACTTTTTCCCCTTTGCTTAAGCCTTTGTCGTATGCATCTAGCATAGCAGCCATTAACTTAATGTCCATTTCTCTGTTTATGGTTTTATGAAATCCTAAAAGAGATGCTTTTGTTTTCTCGAAATTCTTTTTAAAGTTTTCATTCTTACCTGCTTTAAAATCTTTAGTGTCATTAATTACTTTTTCATAATTGCGGGCGTAAATAAATGCATTTATTCCATACAAGCCTTCGCTAAGGAAATCAAGCTGTCTAGTGTATTTTGTGTACTCTTCATAAAGCTTGTGGTATTCATCAAATAGTTCGTTAAACTTTTTGCTGTCTTCTGCATTACTTGCTACTTGCTCTAAAAATTGTTTTTCCCAAGCTTTCTTTTTCTCAACTGCGTTCGATGCTTTTAAACCTGTCATTTCACCTAACCATTTTTTCCAGTAGTTAGCAACTGATGCGTAATTAGCAGCGTAATTAATTCGAGTTTGGTCATCAGCTTTCATGTATTTATCCATAATTTCTAAACGCTTCTCACGTAAGTCAACTTTTACAGGATCACTTTTACTCATAAGCATATCAACCCCATCACTAAATAAATATTCTTGTGTTCTTCCAGGGAAACCATACACCATTGTGAAATCACCTTCTTCAGTGCCCTTGATATTTATTTTTAATGATTTACGTGGAACGTAAGGAACGTTGTCTTTAGAATAGTCTGCAGGCTTATTGTCTTTACCCGCATAAATTCTAAATATAGAAAAATCCCCTGTATGACGCGGCCACATCCAGTTATCAGTGTCTCCACCAAATTTACCAATGAATGACGGAGGTGCTCCAACTAAACGAACATCAGTAAATGTTTCGGTAATAAACATAATGTACATATTGCCATAATAAAATGGACGAGTAAATGCTTCGTAGTGCGTACCTTTTACAGCTTCAGCTTCAATCAATTTCATGTTTGATTTCAATGCCGAATCTTTTTGTGTTGCAGTAAAATAAGTTGGAACATTTTTACTTAGTCTTTCAGTAACATCTTCCATGCGTATGATGAACATAGCTGTCAAACCTGGGTTTGGAAGTTCTTCCGATTTATTCATTGCCCAAAAACCATTGGTTAAATAATCTTTTTCAACTGTGCTATGATTTGCAATTTGCCCGTAACCACAATGGTGATTAGTTAGTAATAAACCTTGGTCAGAAATTATTTCTCCAGTACATCCACCACCAAACTGAACGATTGCATCTTTTAAACTTGATTTATTAATGCTATAAATATCTTCAGCCGAGAGTTTGCAGCCATTTTTTTTCATGTCCTTTTCATTGAGTTGTTTCAATAAATAAGGTAACCACATTCCTTCATCTGCAAATGATGAAAAGCTAGTAGAAATTAATAATGCAATAGCAATAAATGAGTTCTTCATAATAATTTTGTTATCCAACAAAAATAAGGTTTTGGAATGATTTAGTGAAACCTAAATGAGACTTGTGAATAAACTAGCGAATAAATTGAATTATTTTCCTCAAAGGCTTGAATGTAAGCGTATAAACACGTGGTTTCAATCCATTCGTTACCCATGCCTCTCGGTCTTCTTGGTTTGCTTTAACACGGTTTTTTACTGAAGCGTTACTTTGTCCGCCTGTACGCATCTTAACAAGGTATTGTTTAATATAAGATGTGGTGATTTTATGTTTATGTAAAAAGCGTAACATCAATTCATAATCAGCTGCTGAGCGAAATTGAAGATTAAACATTCCGTATTTTTCGTAACATTCTCTTTTTAAAAAAAACGCAGGGTGGGGAGGCATCCAACCATTTAAAAACATTCCGTGTTTGTATTTTCCCGAAACCCATTTGCGTAAAATTTTATTTGTATTGTCTTTATGAACGTAATATAAATTTCCGTAAACGCTATCTGCTTTTGTTTTTTCAAACTCAGCAGCAACTTTGCTCAATACCGTTTTATCCATGTAAAAATCATCGGAGTGCAGTAAAGCAATAATGTCACCAGTTGCAGTATTTATTCCTTTGTTCAAAGCGTCGTAAATACCTGAATCTTTTTCGGTAATTATTTTTGCAATCTTGTCTTTGTATTTATTTACAATTTCAAGCGTATTGTCTTTTGATAAACCATCAATAATGATGTACTCAACATTTGGGTAATCTTGCTCAGTTACAGACTTCAGCGTATCTTCAATAGTTGAAGCGCTGTTGTAAGTTGTTGTTATGACTGAGATTTTGAGCATTTTTATATCGCAATAATTTTACCACGGAGACACGGAGGGCACTGAGTTACACGGAGAAATAATCCTCTGTAACTCGATGTGTTCTTTGTATTTCTGTGGTTCATTAATTATTTCAGTTTTTCAAATTCTCCCTAAGTCAGGCTGAGCTTGACGAAGCCCATTTTTACTTTTTCAATTTTACGTATTCAATTTTCAATAACCTCAGTCTTCCCAATCAGCAATAAATAAATTGGTATCTCTTGTTCCACCATTATTTCGATTGGATGAAAATACTAATTTTTTACCATCAGGCGAAAACATAGGGAAAGCATTGAATTTACTTTCATTCGTAATTTGTTCTAAACCTGTTCCGTCTTCATTCACCATAAACAATTGAAAGTCGTAACCTTTAGTTGAATGATGATTGCTCGAAAAAATAATTTTCTTTCCGCTTGGGTGATAAAAAGGTGCCCAATTTGCTTTGCCTAGTTTAGTTACTTGTTTCACATTTTTACCATCAATATCGCAGGTGTAAATTTCCATATTGGTTGGCGCAACTAAACCTTGCGAAAGATATTCTTTGTATTCTTTTATCTCTTCTTCTGTTTTAGGTCGTGATGCGCGATACACTAATTTTTTTCCATCAGGCGAAAAGAATGCCCCGCCATCATATCCTAATTCATTAGTGATTTGAATTTGATTCGTGCCATCAATATTCATTATCCATAATTCTAAATCGCCACTGCGTGTAGAAGTAAAAACAATTTTATCTCCTTTTGGAGAAACCGTTGCTTCTGCATCGTAACCTTTGTTAGTGGTTAATTGTTTTTTAATTTTTCCGTTTACGTCTGCAACAAAAATATCGAAGCTTTCATATATTGCCCACAAGTATTTTCCTTTCGACTCAGGCACTGGTGGACAATCCTTACTAGATAAATGTGTTGATGCAAAAAGAATTTCTTTATTACCAGGTAGGTAATAAGAACAGGTTGTTCTACCTTCCAAATTACTTATGTTTTTTGGTTTGTAAGTGCTATCCTTACTTGCTTTTTTTATATCAAGATTAAATATTTGATCACACTTTAATCCCCATTTTGGATTGTTACTTTGGAAGGTTAGGAACTTTCCATTTGGACTAAAATATGCTTCGGCATTATCTCCACCAAAAGTAAGTTGTTTTAAATTTTTTAAATGCTTTTCGTTTAATGTTTGAGCCAACAAAGAAAGCGGGGCAATTAATAAAAAAAGAATTCTTTTCATACGTGGGGATTATAAAGCGTAAAGATACTAATTCCAAAACCTCAAACCAAAGTGAGGCATCTTGAATATTAGCAGAGAAAATTTACCAAAGAGACACAGAGAACAAAAAGTTTCACGGTGAGTTTTTG
>CANJJP010000025.1 GCA_947474485.1 Bacteroidota bacterium
ATTGTAGGCAAAAAACTTATGCTAATGCTAGCATTTTTTTTAGGTACTGTTACAAGCTCGCATTTGAGATTCCAATGATGTTTCAATTATTTTTAGGTTAAAACACTTTAGTAGCAATGAATACATTATTCATTAAATATTTAATAATGATATGATTATATTTTCATTTGGTCTTATTGAGATTATTCTCAATGTCTTCTATAGATATGTAAATACATCCTTTAAGATCATCAATTTCCTTAATACCCCCTAAGAAATAATCATTACTTGGTACGATTACTGCACTTTTATTTTCGAATACATCATTTATAGAGATATCCTCAATTTGGCCATTTTTTTTTATGATTCTGTATTTCATTGTTGGAAAAGGAATCCAATCTGTAGCCGTATCATAAGCCACTAGTTTTTCTTCCTTAGTTTTAATTATTAAATCAGGAAACATTAAGTCTAAGTTAACTTCGACTCTAGATTTATTATTGCGAATAAAATTAATTAGTGAAATTGATTGTTTTTTCGATAACTTTTCAAGTACATTTTCTTTAATTAAAATTGATAAATATGCAAAAGTTCTTTTTTCAATTTCTATATATTTATTCAAATTATTTTGTTTTTCATTTAATTCATCTATCAGTTTTTCACTTTTTTTTAAGCCCTCTTCAAGGCATTCAACTTTTATTGATAGGTAATTCTCTGATTCAGTCAAATGGATATTATCTCTTTTTAACTTTTTTATTTCTTCACTAATATATTCTAATCCTAAGTTTGGGTTTTCTAAATGCAAATTATTTAAATAATATTCTTAAGTCAATTTATCAATTTTCTTTTCGTTCTCAGGCTTAACTTCTGGAAAGGTTTTTATAATTAATTCAAATAGTTTATAAAATGATTCAATTTCTGGCATTTCTGGATAAAAAACACTCCTTTTATTAATGGCCCATAATTTATCATCGCTTACCTTAAAAACTATAAAATCAGCTTGTAATAATTCTTTTTCAGTTGTGGATATTAAGTCAATTATATTTTTAACTCTCTCGAAATCGATGCTGCTTGAAGATTCTGTTTCGCTAGTTTTCCATCCAATTGCCACTATTTTGTTTGATTTGCTTCTAACAATATAATTGTAAATACTTTGAGTATCTGCATTATGTTCGATTAATAGATTATCATTCCTCAGATTAGATATGTATTTTTCAAGATTCATTTGATTTAGATTTAGGTTATTTTATTTACTCCAATTGGGCTTGCTTTTAACTAATGGCTAAGTGCAACTTTGATTACTTGTAATTATTTATTGTCACTTGCTTCTATTTTCTTAATCAAATATACAAAAAGATGAGCGTCATTTAAAACTATGTTGCTTAAAACAAAAAATCCCCTCGAGTGCTCGGGGGGATTTTAATTTCTAATCAAGATAAAACCTATACTATAATTTCATCTTCAGCTGCATTCAAAAATCTATATTCCATAAATCCGTATGATGCTTGGCTTCTGATTTCAATTTTTCCACCTAAAGATTTTTGCCATTTTTTGTGCATGCTTGGTTTAAAGAAAGAACCTTTTGTAATGAAAGCCTCAATATAAGGATGAATACAAAGTGTAATTTTCTTTTGGTTTTGCTCTTGAATAATGTAACGTAATGTACTTTCGATTTGCTCAACAAATAATACACTAGGTTGTACCTTACCAGTTCCTTGGCAACTAGGACAAACTTCCTGTACATCTACGTTCATTTCTGGACGCACACGTTGACGAGTAATTTGAACTAAACCAAATTTACTTGGTGGTAAAATATTATGCTTAGCACGATCGCTCTTCATTTCCTCTTTCAACTTATCGAAAAGGATTTTACGATTCTCAGGATTGTGCATGTCGATAAAATCAACAACAACAATTCCACCCATATCGCGCAAACGTAACTGACGAGCAATTTCATCTGCAGCTTCTAAGTTAACAGCTAAAGCATTTTCTTCTTGTGTTTTATCACTCTTTGCTCTGTTACCACTATTAACATCAAATACGTGTAATGCTTCGGTATGCTCAACAATTAAATATGCCCCGCTCTTCATGTTCACGGTTTTTCCAAACAAACCTTTGATTTGCTTTTCAATTCCGAAATGATCAAAAATTGGAACTTTAGGATTGTTGTAGTGTTTAACGATTTCAACTTTATCGGGAGCAATGCTTCCTAAATACGTTTTAACCTCATCATATACTTTTGAATCGTTAACATAGATGTTATTGAAATTTGCATTCAATAAATCACGTAACATCGAGTTGGTTCTATCCATCTCACCTAACACACGCATTGGCGGCTCGGCAGATTGAAGTGCTTTAAAACACTCGTCCCACTTTGCAACTAAGTCGTTAAGGTCATTTTCAATATCTGCAACCGATTTATTTTCGGCAACTGTACGCACAATTACGCCAAAATTTTTCGGGCGAATACTTTGCATTAAATCACGTAAACGGTGTTTCTCTTCCGTATTGCGAATTTTTTGAGAAATAGATACTTTATCAGTAAAAGGTATCAATACCAAATATCTTCCGGCAATTGAAATCTCTGTAGTAATGCGTGGTCCTTTTGCAGAAATAGGTTCTTTTGCAACTTGCACTAGAATATTTTGGCCACTTTGAACAACATTGTTTATTTTTCCGTCTTTAGGAATATCTTCATCATTTTTAAAATACATAAGATTGGAAACATTTTGTTTTCCATCCTTTACCATTTTGGTGTACTTAATAAATGAAGAGGCTTGAGGGCCCAAATCCAGGTAATGTAAAAACGCATCCTTTTCGTAACCAACATCTACAAATGCTGCGTTCAATCCGGTCATTACTTTTTTTACTCTACCTAAATATATATCTCCAACGGCAAAACGTGTATTTACTCTTTCTTTATGAAGCTCAACGAGCCTTTTATCATTTAAAAGAGCAATTACTGTGTCGTTCCCTGCACTGTTTATTATCAGTTCGTAACTCACGATATAAATAAGATTTAGTGAACCTTAATGCACAGAAATATAGATAAACACAATAACGGAGAAGATCTAAGATCAACTCCGTAATGCTTATGTCATTCCTTACATTAAGGATTAAATTAGAAGAAATTTATTATTTCTTCTTATGACGATTTTTTCTAAGACGTTTTTTACGCTTGTGAGTCGACATTTTATGTCTTTTTCTTTTCTTTCCGCTTGGCATAGTATTTTGTTTTTAAATGGTTAATTACTTTTTAATTTATCAATGTACTTCTTTATCTCATTTTTAGTTTCTTTATCAGGAACTAAATCTGAATATTTTTGAAGAGTCTCAATTGTTTTTTGTTTGTTACCTAGTTGCTCATGCGCATCTGCTAAATACAGATAAGCTTCTAAATAATCTGGCTTTAATTGGATTACTTTTTCAAATCTTTTTACAGCCTTATCTAATTGCCCCGATTTGGATGAGAAAGCAGCAAAAGCAAGTTGTAAATCAACATTGTTTGAGTCTGTTTTTTCGATATCCCTTAGCATTCCTATTCCTTTCATCGGATCGGCAGTTCCATCTACATAACAAGAAGCTAATTTTATTCTAGCGTCTATATTATTTGGTTCTTTCTCCAATCCTTTTTCGAAACAGATCATTGCTTGCTGATACACTGCTTCCATTTGCTCAGGTTGTTTTAAAAAACGAACAGCGTAATAATAACGCTCTCCCGCTTTAAACCAAGCCTCTGCAGTTTTAGTAATCTCTGCTTTTTTCTCGGTGTAAAATGCTGCAACATCAGGTTGCATAATTCTATCCCAAAAAGAAATCATTGAATCTAATGAAGCAGGATTTTTTACATCCTTTTGAAGAGTTGTGTTTAACAAAGTGTAAACTTTTTTAAGAGAATCAGGAAGTGTACTGGTTTTTGCATCTACAAAATCCTGCATTCCTTTTCCATTCATTGGTTTACCTTTTGTTGCTAGCTCTTCAGCTTTTGTTTCAGGTGTTTTATTTGCAAAATATAAAAGAACGAATAGTAAAACTGAAAATAAAATAATTGTTATTTGCAGTTTATTTAACGACTTCATTTGGGTCGTTAAGATTTAATTTCAACTGGTGCTACCTTCACATTCTTTTTCACTCTTTCTGAAAAATTCTTAGAAGGTTTGAAAGAAGGAATAAAGTGAGCAGGAATAATAACCGTAGTATTTTTAGAGATATTTCTACCTGTTTTCTCAGCACGTTTTTTTACTAAGAAAGTTCCAAAGCCACGTAAATAGATGTTTTTTCCTTCAGCCATGTTGTTACGCACCGACTTCATGAAAGCTTCAACTGCAGTTTGAACTACTAATTTTTCGATTCCTGTTTTATCGGAAATCTCGTTGATAATGTCTGCCTTTGTCATTTTGTATTAATATGTTTAAAATCAGTAAATTGAATTGATAATTCAAATTAGGGGTGCAAAGATACATTTAAAACTTTAAAACCAAAATTTTTATGTATTTTTTTTATAATCAGGTGATTAAAGATAGTTTTCTACTATATAATTATGTGAGAAGAGAATCCAATTGAGGATTTATTTGTTTAACATCTTCGAAATGTACTTGCCAACAATATCAAATTCAAGATTAACAACGGTTCCCGCTATTATTTTCTTAAAAATAGTATTTTCGAACGTATATGGAATAATGCATACAGAAAATGTTCCTTTGTTGGAATCAACAACAGTGAGGCTAGTTCCGTTTACGCAAATACTGCCTTTTTCTACAGTTAAATTATTTTTTGATGCATCATACGAAAACCAAAATTTCCAACTTCCATTTTGATCTTCTACTTTATCGCATACACCCGTTTGGTCAACATGCCCCTGTACAATATGCCCATCAAATCTGCCGTTTGCAGGCATACAACGCTCAAGATTCACAAAGTCGCCAACTGTCCAAAACTGTAAATTAGTTTTATCAAGTGTTTCTTGAATGGCGGTTACTTTGTAAATATTGTTTTTAATATCAACAACGGTAAGGCAAACGCCATTGTGGGCAAGACTTTGGTCTATTTTTAATTCGGAAGTAAAATTGCACGACAAGTAAAAGTGAATGTTTCCATTTTCTCTTTCTATATTCTCAATTTTCCCTAGTGATTCAACTATTCCTGTAAACATGTGGCAAATTTACGATTAAAATTGCATGTAAATGAATTGTTCGCCATTGCTAAAAACACCGAAAACAATAATTAGCATAATAAAAAGGTATGTATATATGACAGAGTATTCTTCTCGCTTGCTAAGTAAGTTCAGTTTTTTCTCGAATAACAAAAAGGACATACAGAAAAATAGTGTAATGCCAAAGTTAAACTGCTCAATCTGATGCCAACCAACAGCAATGGGTGCAAAGAACTCAGTGGCAAAATCTTTCGGCATAAAATTACTTAAGCTAAATAAGTTTTTGCATTTTAGTAGTAATAAGTCGGTGCTTTTAATGCGAAAGAAAATATTGCTGAATGAAACAGCAAGTATTACATACAACCAACCCAGGAATTTTCTGGGAGTTGAAATGTTTTTATTTCGTTTTAGCAAAAACAACTCAATCATCAAATAAACTAGGTGGCAAACTGCCCAAATAATAAAGGTAAGCCCTATCCCATGCCATAAGCCAGAAACAAGGAAAGTAATTATAATACCAAGTGCCGCGGCAAGTTTTTTCTTTTTCCTAAAATGGTAACTTACTGGGTAAAAAATGTATTCAGTAAAAAATCGAATAAGCGACACGTGCCATTTGCGCCAAAAATCACCTATGCTTGTGGCTCTAAGTGGAAGTTTGAAATTCTCTGGAAGTTTAATTCCAAGCATATTGCTTACTCCAATTGCCATATCGCTGTAACCAGAAAAATCGAAATAAAGTTGTATGGTGAATAATAAACCGCCTGTAAGTATTGTAAGTCCTGGATATTCGTTGTTAAAATCAAAAACCGAGTGAATGGATGACGCTAAACTATCTGCAATTACTAGCTTTTTAAAGAGGCCAAGCAAAAATCGGTTAAACCCAGAAAAGAATAACTTTTTATTTAGGGCATTTTGCCCCGCATACCCAATCAGCTCTTGGTGTTTTGTTACCGGACCACTTATGTGTTTTGGAAAGTAAGTGCTACAAAACAAAAAGTGCAGGTAGTTTGTTTCGGGCTTAATCTTGTTTTTTCTAATATCCAAAAGGTATGCAATGTGCTGTATGCTATAAAAGGAAAGGCCGATGGCAAGAATGAATTCGTTAATACTGAAATTAATTTCCTGAATATTGACAGACAAATTTTTATTAAAATAGCCTATGTAGTTAAAGGCAACAATAGCGAGTATATTAATGAAAACGCCAAACACATAAGCGATTCGACTGCTTTCGATTCTTTTCCCAATTAAAAAATTGATGGAAGAAAGCAGCATTAATACAATACTTGATTGCCACGATAATAAGCTAATAAAGGCTAAACTACTTGCAAGAAGCCAATAGTGTCGTTTGTTTTTAGGCAATAGAGAGTTTACTGCAATTACCACAGAAATAAAAAGTAAAGTGCTTAGCGAAACAAAACTCATCTGATGCTAAATTAAGTAAAGTTTCGAAAAGGCGCTTAAGATTAGAAAATTGAGCGAAATTACGTTATCAACATCGTCTAAAAACAATGTCAAAATCTTTTGAAAGAACCTGAAAAATCAGTGTATTAAAAGGTTAATTTTGAAATGCTGAAATAGCCTTTGATCTGATTTTTTTATGCGTAATTTATTGAGTTTATTATATAAGTATCACTACTTCATTTTGTTTGTGGCATTGCAAATTATTTGTGTGTTATTGATGTTTAAAAATAAAACGTATCAGAGTACCGCTATTTTTAATTCTTCTAATGCAGTTTCTTCTAACTTATATAGCGCTGTTGCAAATTCGAGAGAATATTTTGGATTGAAAGAGGAAAATAAAAAACTAGCGGAAGAAAACGCATTGCTTCGATCTTTAATGAAATCATCTTTCGATATATTAAATAATAGCGAACCAGTTTTTATTAAGAACGATAGTTTATTTAGAAAAAAGTATAATTATCACGCTGCAAAGGTTATCAATAGCACAAGCAACTTAGATAAAAATTATCTTACCTTAAACATTGGTTCAAACCAAGGTGTTTTAAAAGATCAAGCGGTAATTAATAGCGAAGGTGTTGTTGGTGTTATTAAAGATGTATCTGCAAATTTTTCTACAGCAACATCCTTATTGCATAAAGAACAAAAAATTATTTGTAAGGTTAAAAAGGATGGCTCTTATGGACCTTTATCATGGGATGGTAGCGATTATCGTTACGCAACATTAACAGATATTGCAACACATGTTCGTTTAGTTATTGGAGATACAATTTGTACAAGTGCTATCTCCGATTATTTTCCTGAAGGAATAAATGTTGGGGTAGTCGAAAAATTTGAACGTAAACAAGGTGATGCATTCTATACTGTGAAAGTAAGATTGAAAACAAATTTTAAGAAATTGAATTATGTTTATGTTATTGGTAATAACTACCGTGCAGAAAAAGATTCTCTTGAAAAATTACTCTCAAACCCAATAAAGATAAAATGATAAGTGAGATAGCGAAAAACAGTTTGAGATTTTTGATTCTTGTTTTGTTGCAAACATTAATCATAAAAAATATTGCTTTAGGAACTTACTTTGTTCCTCTGCCTTACATTATGTTTTTATTAATGTTGCCTTTTGAAACCATGCCCTTATTGGTTTTAATTTTATCATTTGTAATTGGTTTAACAGTTGATGTGTTTTACGATAGTCAAGGTATTCATGCTTCAGCATGTGTTGTACTTGGCTTTGCCCGTTTTTATTCATTAAAATTATTATCTCCACGAGAAGGGTATGAAGTCACAATGAAGCCAACGGTTCAAATGATGGGCAATGCATGGTTTTTATATTATGCGCTTCCACTTATTCTAACTCATCATTTATTCTTTTTCTTTTTAGAGGAATTTGGTTTTGAAGATGCAGAGTTTACCTTACTAAAAGTTGTAGGGAGTACATTCGTAACTTTTGTGTTCGTCTACATATTTCAATTCTTGTTTTATAGAAAGGATGGAATTGCAGCATGAACAATCAGCTATCTAGCAGACAATATTTTATTGGTGGATTTTTTGTGTTGGTGGCAATTATTTATATCTGCCGATTGTTCTATATTCAAAACGTTGACGACCAATATAAGGAAGCCGCAAATCAAAATGCATTCAGGTACTTAACGGATTATCCTCCACGCGGATTTGTATTTGATCGCAATGGAAAGAAATTGGTTGTTAATGAACCGTCTTATGATTTAATGGTTGTACCTATAGATGTTAAAGGCTGTGACACGGCTGCACTATGCAAAATATTATCGATTGACAAAAAAACATTTATTAAGCGAATAGAAAAAGCAAAATACGTAAATGGACGTCGAAAATCTTCTATTTTTGAAAAGGCATTAACGTCTGAAAGTTATGCAAAGCTTCAAGAAAAAATGTATCGTTTTGTTGGATTTCATTTTCAAAAGAGAAGCGTAAGATTGTATCCTCGAAAACTTGCCCCGCATTTATTAGGCTATATCGGTGAGGTAAGCAAAGAAAAAGCTGCTAAAGATCCTTATTATAATGAAGGTGATTACATAGGCGCTAGTGGAATGGAACGTTCTTACGAAGAATTACTTCGTGGACAAAAAGGTGTACGTATTGTTTTGGTTGATGTTCACAATCAGGAAAAAGAGAAGTACATGGAAGGTAAGTACGATACTGCAGGAGTTGCCGGAACAGGAATTTATTGCACCATTGATGCCGACTTGCAAGAGTATGGCGAAAAATTGATGATGGGAAAAAAAGGAAGTATCGTTGCTATTGAGCCATCAACAGGGGAAATATTAGCAATTGTGTCTTCACCAACGTATGATCCAAATGAATTAGTTGGGCATGATAGAGGAAAGGCTTTTTCAAGAATGTATTTGGATACTTTGTACAATCCATTGTTTAATCGTGCAACCCAAGCCATGTATCCTCCAGGTTCTATTTTTAAATTAATAGATGCCTTGATTGGGCAAAATGATGGAGTTTTAAATGTAAACACAGTTTATCCTTGCGCACATGGTTATCCACCAATGGGAGGCAAGCCGGCGTGTCACGGACATCCTGCTGCTAATTTAACTGCATCCATTCAGTATTCGTGTAATTCATATTATAGTTATGTGTTTAGGAGTATTGTTGATCAAAAAGCGTTTCCTAAATTTAAAGATGGCTACCAACATTGGCGCGATGCTGTAATGAGCTTTGGTGTTGGAAAAAAGTTGGAGTACGATATTCCGTTTGAAAAACCAGGAAACGTTCCTAGTATAAAATATTACAATAAGGTGTTTGGCGAAAATGGATGGCGTTCTAATACCATTGTATCATTAGGAATTGGACAAGCGGAGTTAACAATTGTTCCTATTCAAATGGCAAATGTAATGTGTGCAATTGCCAACAAAGGATTTTATTATACACCTCACGTTGTAAAAGGTACGGTAACTGGCAAACTAATTGATAAAAAATATTTAGTGAAAAATTACACTGCGGTACAAAAAGCCGAATACTATGATAACGTTATTGAAGGTATGGCAAAGGTTGTTGAAGCAGGAACAGCGGCAGCGTCTAAAATAAAAGATATTGAAATTTGTGGTAAAACAGGAACTGCACAAAATCCGCATGGAAAGGATCATGCTGTGTTTGTTGCTTTTGCTCCAAGAGATAATCCTAAAATTGCAATAGCTTGTGTAGTTGAAAATGCCGGATTTGGTGGTACATGGGCAGCTCCGATTTCGAGCTTGATGATAGAGAAATACTTGAAGCGAAAAGTTGAACGTACGGATATGGAAAAGCGAATGATGGAAGCCGATTTAATAACTGGCAAAAACGTTCCACCTGAAAAGCCTAAAAAACACTAGTGAGAAAAGACGAAAATAAATTGTTTTATAATGTTGACCGTTGGACGGTTTTCATATATTTTCTGCTTGTTTTTATGGGTTGGCTAAATATTTATGCAGCAGTGTATAATGAAGAGCACAGTAATATATTTGACATGTCGCAAAAGTATGGTAAGCAATTACTATGGATTGGAGGAGGTGCTTTTCTTGCAATTTTAATTTTAATTATCGATTCTGGGTTTTATACTGTGTTTGCTTACGTGTTTTATGGCATTCTTGTAGTCGCCTGTATTGCTGTGCCATACGTTGGAAGAGAAATTAAAGGAAGTAAGTCTTGGTTCGGATTCGGTGGCTTTGGAGTTCAACCGGCCGAGTTTATGAAGTTTGCAACCAACTTAGCTCTTGCAAAATA
>CANJJP010000026.1 GCA_947474485.1 Bacteroidota bacterium
ATAAAATTTTGAGTGCAATACCTGGTCCATTATTAGTTGTATTTAGCGCTGTATTTATTAATTTTTTATTCAAATTGTATTTCACTGATACTTTGGTTGTGGCGGGATTGCATCTAGTAGATATGCCCAATTTAAGTTCTATGCAAGAATTAAAGGAAAATTTTCATTATGCTGAATTTGAAGCTTTAAAAAACTCTCATGTTTGGATAATTGGAATTTCTTTAGGACTAATTGCAAGTATTGAGTCTTTGTTGGGTGTTGAAGCGGTGGATAAATTAGACCCAGATTTTAATATTACCCCTACTAATAGAGAACTAGTTGCACAAGGTATTGGTAATATTATTTGTGGATTATTAGGTGGTATTCCTGTAACTTCTGTTATTGTTAGGTCTTCGGCCAATGTTTCTGCTGGTGCTAAAACAAAAATGGCATCTATTTTTCACGGTATTTTATTATTAGTAGCTATTTTTCTTATACCTTCTCTATTGGAGCTTATTCCTTTATCTGCGCTTGCTGCAATTTTAATTTTTACTGGTTGGAGATTGGCAAAACCAACTTCTAGTAATATTTCAACCTTAATTTCGATTGGTTTTTTAATTCCAAGTTTATTTAAAATAAGAATTAGCTCAGAAGAAAAACATAAAACAATTGTAAAAAATGGTATAGCTCAGTTTCTTCCTTTTTTAGTAACACTGGTTGTTATGTTGTTTACAGATCTTTTAAAAGGTGTTGCCGCAGGATTATTTGTAGGAATTATTTTCATACTTAGGCAAAACTTTAAGGATCCTTTTAGACTGCTTTCGGATACAATTGATGGTCAAAAAAGTTATTTTATTCGTTTACAACAAAATGTTACTTTTATCAATAAAGGTAAGTT
The DNA here is from genome assembly GCA_947474485.1 of Bacteroidota bacterium. Taxonomy (GTDB): domain Bacteria; phylum Bacteroidota; class Bacteroidia; order B-17B0; family Aurantibacillaceae; genus JADJDM01. The sequence continues at coordinate 878 of CANJJP010000026.1, forward strand.
TATTGAGTTTTTTCAAAAGGTTGAGCCTGGTTCTCATGTTTCAATAGATGGAGGTAGATGTACTTTTATAGACAGAGATGTTTTAGAAGCTATAACAGAGTTTAAATATTCAGCTCATCTGAAAAACATTAAGGTGGTGCTCGAAGGTATAGAAGAGGTAGAAATATTAAATAATCATTAGGCATGGATATCAATGAGTCTTATCGGAAATTAATCGACGGTAATAAAAAATTTGCATTAGAAAAAAAGTTTGACGATCCAGAGTACTTTAAAAAGTTATCCTTGGGCCAAACACCAGAATACCTTTGGATAGGCTGTAGCGATAGTCGTGTTCCTGCAAATGAAATTACCTCCACACAAAGCGGGGAAATGTTTGTTCATCGCAATATCGCTAATTTAGTTATCCATACAGATTTTAACGCTTTAAGTGTAATTTCGTATGCTATAGATGTTTTAAAAGTAAAGCATATAATTGTTTGTGGACATTATGGTTGCGGAGGTGTTAGAGCTGCTATGACAAATACTGCCAATGGTTTTGTTGATAATTGGTTACGACATATAAAGGATGTTTATAATAAATATGAATTTGAACTTGATGCAATAACTGATTTTGACAAAAGAGCAGATAGATTGGTTGAACTTAATGTTATTGAGCAAGTAAGAAATTTAGCCAAAACCAAAGTTGTTCAGCGCGCTTGGTCTAATCGTACACTTCAAGTTCATGGTTGGGTATATGGTTTAAATAGTGGTCTAGTTAAGGATTTAAATGTAATGCTTGATGGCCAAATAGACATAGATGAAATTTATCATTATAAATTTTAAGATCTTAAAAATGATTTCAAAGCTCAATAATATTGGTTATTTTTGAACTTTAATTTCTAAACATGTCTACAAAACAATCTTGGATTGAAATTGGAACAAACTCCGATTTTACAATGTATAATTTTCCGTTTGGTGTTTATTCATCATCACAAACACAACATCATGCTTCTTCCGCGATAGGTGATTATGTTATTGATTTGTACGAGTTGTGTGAACTCGGTTATTTCAAAAATTTAAACTTGGATAAACAAGTTTTCAATAAGGAATTCTTAAATGATTTTATTTCCTTAGGTAAAACTACCACCAATGCTGTTAGAAACAGATTAATTGAGCTTTTTGATTCGGCTAATACTGAATTAAAAAACAATTTAGAGCATCAAAAAGTTATTTTATTAAAACAGACAGATGTGAAAATGTTATTACCAGTTCGGATTGGTGATTATACTGATTTCTATTCAAGTATAGACCACGCAACCAATATTGGTAAAATGATTCGTGACCCGGAAAATGCTTTAATGCCAAACTGGAAACACATTCCAGTAGGTTATCATGGAAGAGCTTCTTCTGTAAAAGTTTCTGGCCATACTTTTCATCGTCCAAAAGGCCAACAAAAGCCAGCTGATACAACTGCGCCAGTTTATGGACCTTGTAAGTTATTGGATTTTGAATTGGAAACTGCTTTTGTTGTTGGGAAAAAAACGGAGATGGGTGAAAGCATTAGTACCAAAAATGCGGATGAATATATTTTTGGAATGTTGTTGTTTAACGATTGGAGTGCTCGTGATATTCAAACTTGGGAATACGTTCCATTAGGGCCATTCTTATCAAAAAATTTCGCCTCAACTGTTTCTCCATGGATTGTTACCTTGGAAGCTTTAGAGCCATTCAGAACCAAAGGTTATATTCAAGAGCCTAAAGTATTGCCTTATTTAGAATATGAAGGAGATAAAAATTTAGACATTAAACTGGAATTATTTATCCAACCCGAAAACTCTGTTCCTTCAAAAGTATGTACATCTAACTACAAATATATGTATTGGACAATGGAGCAGCAATTAGCGCATCACACAGTTAATGGTTGTAATGTAAATGTGGGTGATTTAATGGGAAGTGGCACTATAAGCGGTCCCGACCCAAGTGAGTTTGGCTCAATGATGGAATTAAGTTGGAAAGGAACTAAACCAATTAAATTAGATGATGGCAGTGAGCGTAAGTTTATAAATGATAATGATACAGTAACAATTAAAGGCTGGTGTGAGAAAGATGGAATGCGCCTTGGCTTTGGTGAGTGTACTGCTAAATTATTGCCTGCAAACTAATCATGCAATTTATTCAGGAATTAAAAAATTCTTTACTTTCTGAAAAGCAAGTTAAGGCGTATGTTTTGCGCTTGGATCTCATTCATCCAACTATTGGAGGCAATAAGTATTTTAAACTAAAGTATAATCTTGAACAGGCTAAAGCAGAAGGGAAAAATACGATTCTTTCATTTGGTGGGCCATATTCAAATCACATAGCTGCTTTAGCAGCAGCGGGGCAGGAGTTTGGATTTAAAACTATTGGAGTTATTAGAGGTAATGAGCTAAACGATGAAAGCAATCATACACTTCGTTTAGCAAAACAAAATGGAATGCAGTTTCATTTTGTTGATAGAGAAACGTACCGAAAAAAGGATGATATAAATTATATTGAAAGCCTAAAACAAAAATTCGGAAATTTTTATCTTGTCCCCGAAGGTGGTTCAAATGCTTTGGCAGTTAAAGGTTGCCGTGAAATCATAAACTATATTCCAATTGATTTTGATACTATTATGTGCGCTTGTGGCACTGGCGGAACAATTGCCGGAATTGCTTTGTCACTAAATGAATCGCAAAAAGCAATAGGTATTCCAGTATTAAAAGGAGCAGAGTTTTTGGAAAAAGAAATATTACAATTGCAAAGCAATTACAATGAAATGCAATTAAAACACACTAAAAGCTTTTGCCCGCAGCTAATTTACGATTATCATTTTGGAGGATATGCAACTACGAGCTCCGATTTGCTAAACTTTATTGAATCATTTGAACATGAATTTTCTATTCCATTAGATAAAGTATATACCTCCAAAATTATGTTCGCCTTTTATGATTTAATTAACAAAGATTTTTTTAGGCCAAATTCCAAACTAGTATTGGTTCATACAGGAGGATTGCAAGGAAATTGAAAAAAACGAGTGGTTTTTTTTATTTCCTGCAAACGTAAAGCATCTCACCTGCAGGTAATCTAAATTTATCTACTTCAGCAGGGCTCAATTGATTTACATAATCATCAACCGTTACATTAAAACCAGCGGCTGATAAACGATCTTTGTAATCTAAACCAAACAAACGAACATGGTCTTTTTGCCAAAAGTGAATTTCTCTGTCCGCTTCGCTTGTTATTGATTTATCCTCGTAGGTTTTTTCACGAGTAACGTCTAAAGGAACTTGAAAAATCCCCCAACCTCCTGGTTTCATTATACGATATAATTCGCGCATACATTGCGCATCGTCTTCTACGTGCTCTAATACGTGATTACAAAAGATAACATCAAAAGAATTATCTTCAAATGGAGCCTTGTGCAAATCGAAATGAACATCAGCAATAGGTGAGTTATAATCACCGGTTGTATAAGTCAAATTTTTCATTGCTTTAAATAATTTGTAAAAACACTGCTCAGGAGCAATGTGAAGCATTTTATAATTCTTAGTAAAGAAATCGGTTTTGTTTTGCAAATACAACCAAAGCAAACGGTGACGTTCTAAACTCAAGCTTCCTGGACATAAAACGTTTTTACGCTTTGCTTTACCCGAATAACCATAAGGTAAAAATTTGCGATAAGATTTCCCACTTATTGGGTCGGTATATTTTGTGCCTTTGTATATAAGCGGGGCAATTTTACTAAACCACAAACTAAGTGTGATTAGTATAGGACGAGGAATTGTTCTTAATAAAAAATGAAACATACTTTTAAAATTAACTTATTAAATACGCTACAATTGAACCCAATAATATGGATGCCATTTTCGCAAAATTATACTTATGATTATTACTACTCTCGAACATAATAGTGGTAGAAATATGCAAGAATATTCCAATCACAATGCCCAATGAGATCTGAATGATATAATCGATATTAGCAACGCCTGATTGCTTCATTAATTCGTTACACAACACACCTAATGGCGCCATTAAACTAAATAATATTAAGTATACTATTGCAGAGTTTTTTGCAATTTGTAATTGTTTCAACATAGTAACAAATGCAATAGCAATTGGGATATTGTGTAAGGTTAAACCTAAAATCATAGAATCTTTAAATCCCAAAAACGAACCGCTATTATATCCGTGCCCCATAACTTCGGCAACAGGCAACCCCTCTAAAAATGAATGAATATAAAGTCCAAATAGAATTGCAACGGGAATCTTTTTTTTTGGTTGTTGATGAATGTGGATGTGCCCATGCTCAATTCCTGTTGAAAAATAATCGAGAAACAATTGAATAAAGAATCCAATTAAAACATAGATTCCAATCTTTTCATCACCCTTCGAAAAAACCTCGGGCATTAAATGAAGAAAAGTGAGTGCCAACAAATAGGAAGCACTAAATGCCAAAATCAACTTTAATTTATTGTCGGAAATTTTGAAACGAAATACCAATAGCCCGCAAATCATTACCGGCAAAAACAAAAGCAATATGGTGTAAATTAACTCCGGCATTATTTTTTTCTAAATATAATTATCATTCTACTTGATTTCTCATTGTAATTGCCCAAGTCATAATCTCCAAAAACTGTTTCCATTTTTAACTGAGTTTTTTCTGCTATTTTAAGCAATTCCTCTAATGGATATAGTCTAACGCATTCAATAAACTCACTATATATATTCCCGTCGATTACTTTTATATGTTTTATAACTCTGTTATTTTCTATTTGCTTCTTAATAACAAAATTAATCTCATTTTTAACAATCTCTTGCTGTGCTTGTAAATTGTTAATTACCCAATCTCTATTTAAATAATCGAAAACAAAAATACCATTTGGCTTTAATGAATTACTAATGGATTTAAAAACTTTAATATCATCATTAACATTATCAAAATACCCAAAGCTGGTGAACAAATTTAAAACCGCATCAAAATAATTTGTCCTAAAAGGCGAACGCATATCTAATCTATAAAACTGCAGATTATCATTTTCAAATTGTGAAGCTCCATTAATGCTTTCTTCAGACAAGTCGGTTCCAACTACATTGTATCCAAGTTTATTTAAAGCAATAGAATGTCTTCCTTTTCCACATGCTAAATCCCAAACTCTACTTTGCGCTTTCAGATTTAAACACTGCATTAATTTTGCAATAAATAAATCAGCTTCGGTATGTGTTCGGTTGTTATAAAGCAAATGATAATAGGGAGTATTGAACCATTTCTCGAACCAATTATGTTTAACTAACTCCATATAAAAAAAGAAGACCGATTGATATCAACCGGTCTTCAAAGGTACATATTTTTTATTTAGAATCCTTGTACGGAAACATATTGAAACTTTCCGTACTTCTTAGTATTTTGGTAATCAGCAGCGTATTTAGGCCCAGAAACAATAGCTTTTATTTTAACAACGATATCTGCTTCATTTATTCCTTTTTGTTTTAGTGAATTAACAATTTTCGAAGCTGTATCTTTAGCACGCTTTGAAGAAAGTTGATGATTATTTTTAAAGGCAAGCGTAGGCACTTGTGAAGAACTAGCAACTACTACTATAATTTTTATTTTACCAACAGATTCTTTTGCAGCTAATAAATTATTTATAAAAGAAACATACTCTGGGGCTTGTTCATCCACTCCTTTCATATTATACTTAAAATAAAATTTGAATTTTGTTCCAACAACTTCACTATTATCAGGAACAAGAGAAGTTCCACCACTTAAATAAACTATTTTAGAAATAGTTTTTGATTTTTTCATACCAGTTGTTGAAACTAAATCTTTTGCTGATGCATTTCCTTCAGTTGAGGCAACAATTTCATAGTTGGTTTCTTTTGATAAAGGAACACCTACAATTTTACCAAAACCATCTGTTGTTCCTTCATATTTACTTCCATCTGTTCCTGTAACAATAACCTTTACTCCTATTGCAGGCTTTTTAGATTTCTTATCAGAGAACACTATCAAATCCAAAAGTAATTCAACTTCAGTCTTAACTTCCCTATCCAAGTACATTGTTTTATCATAAGTTTTCCCTTCGGTTTCACCTTTAGTTGAAAAATGCGTCTTATTTGTTGGATCATTAGTTAAAACAAGATCATAATCATGATTCTTCTCTAATAAAATATTTTCTGCTTTACCATTAGCAGTTGTTATTCCTTCATAATATAATCCATTATTGGTATATAGCTTAAATGGAACATTTGGTGCAGGATTCATTGTTTTTAAATCAGAAAGTACAGTAAGGTTTAAAACTAAATCAATATTTTTAGTTGTATCATAATCCATAACAGCACCATTACAAAGATTATGAGGCTTTAATTTTAAATCTTTTTTGATTTCATCGTACGAATAATCGTTAGTAACATCAATTGATTCAGTATAGATTTCTGTTCCACTTTGTTGGTAAGAGAAATTATACTTTGAACCTAAAGGAAGCACCACAGTAAATGCACCTGTAACATGTTGCGGACGATATGTTCCAACAATTTCTCCACTTGATGAATTAGTAACAATAATAGCAATATCAATTGGCAAACTATCGCATGGCCCTGGTTTTATTTGACCTTTAAATAAAGCTAAATCATTTGAAATACCTTTATCATAAGAAATCATGTATATATCTTTTTCACCATGATTGAAAATTTTATCATTGGATTCATGTGCAGATGCATAGTACAAACGCTTATTATCAGGAGATGCAACTAAATACAAATCATCATCTGTTGTATTTATTGGGTATTCCATGTTAATTGGCAAGCTAAATTGTCCGTCATCGTCAATTACAGACCACATTATATCAAAACCTCCCATTGATTGATGTCCCTTTGAACTAAAATAAAACGTAATACCATCTGCTCCCATAAAAGGAGATTCCTCGTCGTAAGGCGTATTGATGTTTGGTCCTAAATTAGTTGCTAAACTCCATTGGCCTGTTGGTAATTTAACACATTTCCAAATATCTCTTCCTCCTATACCGTCAGGGCGGTCGCTAACAAAATACAAAGTATTTCCATCGCGCGATAAACAGGCCGATGGCTCCCAATATTCACTATTTATATTTGAACCATAAGGAACTGGCATCGACCAATCATTACCATCAAAAGTTGAGTAATACAAATCTCCTCCATTGGCTTCTTTATAAATAGTTAATGTTTGTCCATCAGGTGTTAAACTAACAGCGCCATCATGGCCATTTGTATTAATATAAGGACTAATAGAACCGGGAGTAGTCCAATCACCATTTTCCTTTTTATAAGAAACCATTACATCTTCGTAAGGAAATCCATCTTGAGCTAATTCACCACCACCAACATTGTTTTTACCCCTGTGAGTAAAAATCATCATTCTTTCATCACCAGTAAGAACTGGAGAATAATCTGGCATAACATCATTTATGCTATCACCCATGTTTGTAATTTTCACAGATTGAGGCGAATCATAGTACATTTTTGCGTACTTAATTCTTTCCTTAAAATAAGCTACATCGGCAGCAGCTCTTTTATCCTTAGGTTTTAAAAATAATTCATAAGTTGAAAGCATTTTTTCTGATTGAGAAAACTTATAATCTAAGTGATATGCTTGTGCTAATAGAAGGTATGAGATAACTGGAGCCTTTTTAACTGTTGGCTCGTTTTGTTTATAACTTTTGGTAGTATGAAGTATTGCTTTTTCTAAATATCTTTCTGCATCATGCTTATACTTAGGATGTGCAATATAGCATTGACCCAATAAATAATTAATATTTGCATTAGTAGAATCGTATTTATATGCAAATTTAAAATATTCCAAAGCTATTGTTGGATTATTCTCTTCCAACAACAAACTTCCTTCAGTAAAATTTGATCTATAAGAGCCTTTATCTACAGCCGTAAATTGTGAGTAAACATTTAATCCAACAATTGAAAGGCAAATAAAAAATAGTAATCGTAACTTCATACTCTTATAAATTTAATCAAATAAACTTTAAGACCCAATTGAGCCTAAAATTCAGAAAATCAAAAATAACAAAAAATACTTAAAAAACGATTAGATGCTTAAAAAGTTCTATTAATATCGAAATTCTCAAGATAATCAGCAACCTTTCTTAAAAAACTTCCTCCTAAAGAACCATCCACAACACGGTGGTCGTAAGAAAGAGATAAGAACATCATGTGACGTATACCAATCGTATCCCCGTAAGGAGTTTCGATAACCGCGGGTTTTTTCTTAATAGTTCCTGTTGCCATAATTGCAACTTGCGGTTGGTTAATAATTGGAGTTCCCATTACGTTACCAAAACCACCCACATTAGTTAATGTGAAAGTACCATCTTGGATTTCATCTGGAGTTAATTTATTTGCTTTGGATCTTTTTGCAAGGTCGTTAACGTTTTTAGTTAAACCTATCAAATTTTTCTCATCAGCATTTTTAATAACTGGTACAATTAAGTTACCACTTGGTAAAGCAGCTGCCATACCAATATTAATTGATTTACGTTTGATAATATTTGTTCCGTCAACCGCAACATTTATCATTGGATAATCTTTAATTGCTTTAGCTACAGCTTCTATAAACAAAGGAGTAAATGTAATCTTCTCACCTTCTCTCTTTTCGAACTGAGCCTTAATTTTATCTCTCCATAAAACCATGTTTGTAACATCGGCTTCAACAAATGAAGTAACATGTGGAGAAACATGCTTACTCATTACCATGTGATCAGCAATTAACTTACGCATACGATCCATCTCAATGATTTCGTCGCCTGCCATGCTTTTCACATTAGATTTATGAACTTGTGGAGTACTAACTGGACTTGAAGTTTGAACCTGCGCTACAACTTCTTTAACTTGCTCAACTACAGCAATATTCTGTTTTCCTTTATTAGGGATGTAAGCTAAAATATCAGATTTAGTAACTCTTCCATCTTTACCTGAACCATTTATTGTTTCAAGCTCAGCAACATCAATACCTTCTTGTTTTGCAATGTTTTTTACAAGTGGTGAAAAGAATTTATTTGACTGTGAAAAATCGTTTGATACTGCTGCATGGTTTGTTGCAACTGGCGCAGAAACTACTGCTGTTTCAACTTTAGCAGTAACTGGCGCAGCTGTTTTAGGTGTTTCAACCGCTACCGAAGCATCAGAAGAAATAACAGCTATAAGCGCTCCAACTTGAACAACATCACCTTCTTTAAACAATTGTTTTACTAATGTTCCTTCAAATGGTGAAGGAATTTCAGAATCAACTTTATCAGTGGCAATTTCAAGAATGGTTTCATCCAACTTCACGGTGTCACCAACATTTTTTACCCATTTAATAATGGTAGCTTCCGCCACACTCTCGCCCATTTTAGGCATTAACAAATCAAACTGTGCCATCTTATTCTG
>CANJJP010000027.1 GCA_947474485.1 Bacteroidota bacterium
CAATATGAGGCCGCTTCTAAGATTAGAGACGAGTTAAACTCGCGTAAAAAGTCATAATTCCACTTTTTTTGCATTTATTTTCGATGAATCGATAAATTTATCGGATTATCTTTGTTTTTTTATTTTTTGTTTGTACCTTTAACATTTGTAAACTAAATCGAAATAAGTTTTATGCATATTGCTATTGCCGGGAATATTGGTTCAGGTAAAACAACACTAACTTCGCTTCTGGCAAAACACTATAAGTGGGTGGCTCATTATGAAGACGCCGATGATAATCCTTATCTTAATGATTTCTATGAAGATATGCAACGCTGGTCGTTTAACCTGCAGGTATATTTCTTAAATAGTCGCTTTGGTCAAGTTCAAGATATCCGACAAGGTGGAAAAACTGTAATTCAAGATAGAACCATTTATGAAGATGCGTACATTTTTGCGCCTAATCTTCATGCTATGGGTTTAATGACAACTAGAGATTTCGAAAACTACTTTTCATTATTTAAATTAATGGAAAGTTTAATAAAAGCTCCCGATCTTCTTATTTATTTGCGCGCCTCTGTTCCAACATTGGTTCGTCAGATTCAAAAAAGAGGTAGAGAGTATGAAAACGCTATTCGTTTAGATTATTTAAAAAGATTAAACGAGCGTTACGAAGCTTGGATTACTTCTTATGATTCTGGAAAATTCATTATCATTGATGTGGATGACTTAAACATCAACGAAAATCCTGAAGACCTAGGAAAGATAATAAGACAAATAGATTCACAAATTAACGGATTATTCAAATAGAACTTGGCAAGTACTACGAACATAGACCTTGAATATTTTGAAACCAGATATAATGGTTTACTTAAGGAGTTGTCTTCTGACCACACTATTATTGTAAAACATTTTGGTGATCTTGCGCAAGAAAATATTTCTAGTTTAGAAGGTCAAGTTGAAAGTAGTATAATTGAAAGTGCAATTGCTAAAGGCCCGCTAAGAAAAATATTTTTTATTTCTGTTGAAACCCTTCAAAACATGCTTATTCATGGGCATAAAAACTTGGATGGGCAACAAAGAAGTTTCTTTATTCTAACTAAGGATAATACAAAAGTAGATATGATTTCTGCTAATTTAATTAGTAACAAAGCTGTCCCAATTTTAGAAAAGCAAATCGAAACCATTAATGATTTTGAAGACCCTGCAACTTTAAAACAATACTATATGGAGCATTTAGAAAATAACCAGCTTTCAGAAAAAGGCGGGGCAGGTTTAGGCTTTATTACCATTGCAATGAAATCGGGAAACAAGCTAAAGGTTTCTTTTGAGAAGATAGATGAGAACTACTCTTTGTTCTTGTTGAACTCTACTGTAAATATTGATTAATTAGTCTTACAAAATCCTTTTATTTCCTGTTTATAATTATTCGCAATATATTGTTATTGCTGACGTTTCAAATTTTTTATACTCCTTAGATTTCGTAAATTTGCACCTCCAATCAAACAATTATGAGTACAGATAAATTTGTAAACCGTCACAACGGTCCGCGTGCTAGTGAAGTAAATGAAATGCTTAAGAAAATTGGTGTTTCAAGTGTTGACGAGTTAATAGAACAAACTGTTCCTTCTGCTATCAGGCTTAAACAACCATTAAAGGTTGGAGCTGCAATGAGCGAGTATCAGTACATAAAACATTTAAAAAAACAATCGCAAAAAAATAAAGTATTAAGATCATACATTGGTTTAGGTTACTACAACAATATTTTACCAGCAGTAATTCAACGTAACATACTTGAAAACCCAGGTTGGTATACTGCCTATACGCCTTACCAAGCAGAGATTGCACAGGGGCGTTTAGAAGCATTATTAAATTTCCAAACAATGGTATTGGATTTAACTGCTATGCCAATTGCAAATGCATCGTTATTAGATGAAGCAACTGCAGCAGCAGAAGCGGTGTTTATGTTCTACTCTAACAGAAGCAAAACAAAACAACATGCCCATAAATTTTTTGTGAGTAAAGATAGTTTCCCGCAAACAATTGATGTTATTAAAACACGTTCGGTACCTGTAGGAATTGAAGTGGTTGTTGGAGATGTTGCGACATTTGATTTTAATGATGATTTTTTCGGAGCATTTATTCAGTATCCAGATATCAACGGTGAAGTGATAAACTACAAATCGTTTGTTGATTCTTGCCACTCAAAAGAAATTCAAGTTGTTGTTGCAACCGATTTATTAGCGCTAGCATTATTAACTCCTCCAGGTGATTGGGGCGCTGATTGTGTTGTAGGTAACTCACAACGTTTTGGTGTGCCATTAGGATATGGCGGACCACACGCGGCTTTCTTTGCATGTAAAGAAGATTACAAACGTTTAATTCCAGGAAGAATTATTGGTGTGAGTGTGGATGCAGAAGGCAATCAAGCTATGCGTATGGCGTTACAAACTCGCGAGCAACATATTAAAAGAGATAAAGCAACTTCAAATATTTGTACTGCACAAGCATTATTGGCTATTATGGCAAGTATGTATGCAGTGTATCATGGTGAAGAAGGAATTAAAGCAATTTCACAAGATGTGCACGATAAAACAAATTTTATCGCGAGCTCATTAAAAGCAAAGGGTTTAGAAGTAAACACGAAAGTTTTCTTTGACACCATTGTTGTTAAAGTTGCAAATGCAAAAGATATAATTGCAAAAGCAGAGGCAAAAGAAATTAATTTACGTTTTGTAAGCGATACAAATGTTGCTATTTCTCTTGACCAAACGGTTGAAGAAAATGATTTGGCGGATTTGTTGGGTGTATTTGGAGCTAATGCTGAGGTTAAAGTTTCAACTTCTTCGGTAATCTCTTCGTCATTTGCAAAAAGAACTTCTCATTATTTAACGCATCCTACTTTCAATACTTATCATAGCGAAAGCGAAATGATGCGTTACATCAAACGTTTAGAGAATAAGGATTTATCATTAGTGCATTCGATGATTTCATTAGGTTCTTGTACAATGAAATTAAATGCTGCGTCTGAATTGTTGCCATTAACTTGGAATGAGTTTGCAAATATTCATCCATTTGCCCCGGTTAATCAAGCATTGGGTTACAAAGAAATTATTGATGAATTAGATAAAGATTTAAGCGACATCACTGGATTTGCAAAAATGAGTTTCCAACCAAACTCAGGTGCGCAAGGTGAGTACGCAGGTTTAATGGTAATTCGTGCATATCACATTGCACAAGGACATAGCAACAGAGACATTGCTTTAATTCCAACTTCGGCACATGGAACAAATCCAGCAAGTGCTGCAATGGCTGGCATGACAATTGTTTTGGTTAAGTGTGATGAAAAAGGAAACATTGATGTTGCAGATTTAAAAGCAAAAGCAGAGCAACATAAAGATAATTTATCATGTTTAATGGTTACGTATCCAAGTACACATGGTGTTTATGAGGAAGCAATTACCGATATCACAAAAATTATTCATGATAATGGTGGTTTAGTATATATGGACGGCGCAAACATGAATGCACAAGTTGGATTAACTAGTCCAGGAAATATTGGAGCAGATGTTTGTCACTTAAACTTACACAAAACATTTGCAATTCCTCATGGTGGCGGTGGACCAGGAATGGGGCCAATTGGAGTAGTTGAAAAATTAGTTCCATTTTTACCTTCACATCCAATTGTAAATACGAGTGGAGACAAAGGTATTTCAGCTGTTTCTGCAGCGCCTTATGGAAGCGCATTAATTTTATTAATTTCTTATGGGTACATTAAAATGTTGGGTAGCGATGGTTTAAAAGCAGCGACCGAAACAGCAATTTTAAATGCAAACTACATGAAAGAAATTTTAAAAGATCACTACAAAATTTTGTACACTGGTACAAAAGGACGTTGTGCGCATGAAATGATTTTAGATTGTAATGATTTTAAAATGGCAAGTGGTGTTGAGGTTGCTGATATAGCTAAACGTTTAATGGATTATGGTTTCCATGCCCCTACGGTAGCTTTCCCTGTAGTTAATACACTAATGGTTGAACCAACGGAAAGTGAAGCAAAAGCAGAATTGGATCGTTTTTGTGAAGCAATGATTTCTATCCGTAAAGAAATTCAAGAAATTATGGATGGTAAGTTTGATAAAGTAAACAATGTGATTAAAAATGCTCCTCATACAGCTAAATTAGTTGTAAGCGATAATTGGGAAAAACCATATAACAGAGAAAAAGCTGCATTCCCACTAAAGTGGGTAAAAGCAAATAAGTTTTGGCCAAGCGTTGCACGAGTTGATAATGCATACGGTGATAGAAATTTAGTTTGCTCATGTGCACCTATTGAGGAGTATATGGATGAGATTATTGTAGCTTAAAAGTTTGTTAAAAATCTATATTCTTAAACTCATTTATTATTTTTTTCGTTTAATTGAGTAAATTATTTTAACCGTAAATAGACATTAGAATTTAATTTCGAAGAGATAGCCTCTGCTCTAAATTTTTAAATATGGCATCGCTTGCAAAGCCCGAATCGGCTCTTAATAAACCTTGAAAATTTATAGCAGCCCAACCAAACAGATAGAAGAAAACTCTCCATTAAATCCTCTTTTTGATATCGGTTATTACTGGTACTTTCTGGTATTGGTAAATCCCGCAAAATAGTTCGCAATCCTATTTTATCATTACAGTTCTTCATCACCGAAAAACCTCCCCAAGCACTTACTTTATCATCTGAATATTCAATTTTATAGCCCAATGTTCTTGTAACTTTTTGTTATAAGGAAAAATATCAGAAAACTAATAATATCAAAGGATTCATAAAGTATTAACAATTCAACTGTCTGTTTGCTGTAAAATATTGTTGATATGACAGTTAAGAGTGTTTTAAAAACGATTGTTTATCCGGAGAATATCTCGAATAACAGTTTTAAGATTTTACCAGATGTAGTATTACCAGATGGAAAGTATGCTGTTCGTATGCAAATTGAAGGAGTTACTCACATTGTAAAGATGATTGTAGAATAATTTATTCCTCTAACGATTCTTCGGCAGTTTTCTCTATAATTTTCTCAGCTACTTTTTCTCCGAAGTATTTATCTAAAGCTTTATGAAGTATAAATATTAGCGGTATTAAACATACTGCGATAATTATTTTTAGCGTATATCCAAATGCCGCATTTTTAATAAACTCCTGCATAGTCCAAACACCTGGAACTACAAACGCAATAAACTGAATTAAAAATGTATCTATTAGCTGACTTACAACTGTAGAACCAGTTGAGCGTAACCACATCATTTTACTTCCAGTACGTTTTCTAATAACCCAAAACACAAAACTATCAACTAACTGCGATGCAGTAAAAGCAATAATACTTGCGACTATCATGTACATGCTTTGTCCAAAAATATTTTTAAACGCACTATCTTTTGCGGGAGAAAAATCAACTGCTTTTATTTGCGTTGCAATTAATAGGACAATAAAAACGTAAGCAATTAAACCTACTGTTATAAATGATAATTTCCTTATCACTTCTTTTCCGTAATATTCATTTAAAATATCTGTGATTAAAAAAATGAAGGGCCAAAGAATGAGTCCAATACTATTTGTAAATGGACCACCATAATTAATTAGTTTACTTCCTATCATTTCTGCAACAATTGCATTAGTAATAAAAAAGCCTGAGAGAATAAATAGTACGAGCGTTTTTTTATTTTGAAGTATATGCATTTAAAAATTCCTTTATGGTTCCGTAAATATACGAGAGTTCATTAGTAGTAATGCAATAAGGCGGAATTAAATAAAAAATATTTCCTAATGGGCGAAGCAGAATTCCTTTTTGTAAAAAGTAACTCGCTATACTTTCTGATTCCTTGTTGAGGTAATTAGTACTCTCTGCGGAAATCAATTCAACAGCTAATATAGTTCCACAACACCTTACTTGTTTGCAAGCTATATGATTTTCAATTTCGTTTTTAAAAGAAAGGTGTGCTTCACTAATTTGTTTAATATTTACCCAAGTTTGTTTTTCTTCCATCAAATCTAAACTGGCAAGGGCAGCTGAGCAGGCTGTTGGATTTGCAGTGTAACTGTGGCCGTGAAAAAATGTTTTTGTTTTATCAGTATGGTTAAACGCCTCATAAATAAACTCACTGCAAGCTGTAACTCCTAATGGCATGTAACCACCTGTTAAGCCTTTGCTTAAACAGATAATATCAGGTTTGGCTTCAGTTTGCTCACTTGCAAAAAAAGTGCCTGTGCGTCCAAAGCCTGTCATTACTTCATCAGCAATGCATAAAATGTTATTGTGTTTGTTTACGCTAATAAGCTCGTTTAATAAACTTGCCTCATACATTAACATTCCTGAAGCACCTTGCACCAAAGGTTCGTAAATAAAACCAGCAATATTGTTTTGTGCAGCAAGTGATTTTAACTTTTCTTTTACTTCCGAAATATTTTCATTTGTTGGAGTAGGGATGTGTTCTACATCGAACAATAATGAAGAAAATGATTGGTTAAAAACATTTCTTGCGCCTACGCTCATGCCACCAAATGTATCGCCATGATAAGCGTTTTCGAAACAAATAAATTTTGTGCGATTCTCACCTTTGTTGTTCCAATATTGCAATGCCATTTTTAAAGCAACTTCAACTGCAGTTGAACCATTGTCGCTATAAAAAACACGATGTATATTCTTAGGTAATTTATTGATTAATCGCTCTGCTAATAAAACAGCAGTAGGATGTGTAAAGTCGCTAAATATGGAATGTTCATTGCTAAACAATTGCTCGCTTACTTTTTTTGAAATGTATGGATGCGAATGGCCATGTAAATTAACCCACCATGATGAAATGGCATCCATTATTTTATTTCCATTTTCATCAAAATAATATATTCCTTCTGAACGAACAATATTTATAGGTTCTTTGGCATATTTAATATGAGTGAAGGGATGCCAAATAAATTGTTGGTCTTTATTTACAATTTCACTCATCTTAAATTTTATTTAACTTTAAAGAGTAAGCAGAAATTATTTCTTTCGTGAGTATTTCTTCTTGGTTGATATACTCAACAAATGGAAAATCATGTTTTTTTAGAATGATTTCTTCAGTGGATTTATTTCTTTCCCCATTAAAAAAAATGCCTGCAATTTTTAATCCTCTGCTTTTAAGTGCTTCAATACTGAGCAAAGTATGATTAATGCTACCTAAATAATTCCTTGAAACCAATACCACTTCACAATCAAAATGAGTTATTAAATCAACAACATAATCATTGTTGTTTAATGGAACTAATAAACCGCCAGCACCTTCAATAATTAAATTTTTATTTGAACAGTTTGGCAAAATTAATTTATTTAATTCTATCTCAACTCCATCATTTGAAGCTGCTTGGTGAGGAGATGCAGGTGTTTTAAGTAAATAAGTTTCCTGAAAGAAAGTAGTGATATTGTTTGAAATAAGTTGCTTTACAAGTTGTGTGTCTGTTCCGTTATCAAAACCAGCTTGTATTGGTTTCCAATAGTCTGCTTTTAATGCTTCAACTAAAATAGCAGAAACAATTGTTTTTCCCACATCAGTTCCAATTCCTGTTACAAATAGTTTTCTCATGGGGGATAAAGGTAATAAAGTTTTAAGCAAGAATTAATATCTACTCGTATCTTCTTAAGTTAGATTTTTTGAAAGTCCATTCGGGAGTTTCTAAATCACCTTCAAAATCCGTGTCGTACCAAGGAGATAAATTTTGGTTATTGAAATTTTTTAGAATATGAATTTCTTGCGCAGGCATGTAGCTTTGGCAAAGTAAAAAAATTTTCTTACCCGTTTTTTCATTAACTGCAACATCTAAAACCGTTACAGCATGACCCGGACTTCCACCTGCAACAAAAATATCTCCTGGTTGCATGTCATTTAATGAGTTAATTTTTTTCGTTTCTCTTTCTACAGAAATAGTTCCTGCATAATTGTATAAACTAAAAAGATAGTTTACTAAACAAGCTTTATCGCTACACTTTTTTGATGTTTGTGTCCAACTTACTTTGTTTCCTTTAACAATTGGTCTGCCACCTGCCATCCATTTAGAGAATGGTATTAAATCGCCACTTGTGTAATGGAAATTAATGTCGTTTAATTTGTTGTTGCTAAATAAGTATTCGGCTCTTAATCTAATAGCAGCATCAGCGCATTGTTGTAAATTTTTCGTGCCAACTTCAATGTCTAAAACAGCTTCATGTACATTTTGTCGGCTTTTTAATTCACCATTAAATAGTTTTACTAAATGTCCTTTTTCTTTAAGTAGTAACTCTCTCGACCATTCTCCAAAGCTTCCTGCTTTTTTTGCAAGTCTTGTATAGCCAGTTGGACATGCAATGCGAGAGACTAAATCATTTTTGTTTTTTAAATTATTTTTTTTGTAAGAGAAAGAGTTACTAGTATAAATTAAAAAAGCTGCAAGTATCCATAAAGGAAGGCTTGCGGCTTTTTTATATGTGAATGTATTTTTTATTTCAAGCTAATTTTTACGTTATATGAACCTGTGTTGGCAGCGTTGTAAACTGTTTCATAAATTGCAATGTAAAGCATTCCAGATGAAGTTGCAGAACCTGAGAATTTTGCTCCTGCTTTTAATGCAGTATTATTTGTTTCACCTATTTTATAGACAACATTGCCATAGGATGGATAAGTATTGCTGCTTGAGTATTCATCATTAACAGCTGGGTATTTTTCACCTGTTGATGATTCGTAGCTGCCATCTGGCTTGTATTTTTGATTAGATAAACTTGATAGCACTACTTCTCCTGTAGCTTGAATAGAGAAACGTTGTCCGTTTTTAAGCATTATGCCTGTTTTAAGCCAGCCACCAT
The DNA here is from genome assembly GCA_947474485.1 of Bacteroidota bacterium. Classification (GTDB taxonomy): domain Bacteria; phylum Bacteroidota; class Bacteroidia; order B-17B0; family Aurantibacillaceae; genus JADJDM01. Next base: position 8,832 of record CANJJP010000027.1, read on the forward strand.
TTGTATTTGCACTAATGTTTTTTGAAGCTACTAGTTTAAAACTTTGCTCGTTTGATCCATCTGAATTAATGAACATCACATCTATGTTGTCAATCTTTTCTTTTGGAATTGATAAATTACCATATTCGGTTTTCACCTCAATTTTAGAAAATTCATAATTGCCACCAATGGTATACATTCCATCGATTTCGATAATATCTTTTCCATCAGTAAAATCAGTTACATTAGCGTTGGCTTTTAACTCGTTTAACGCATTATCGGGTGTAAACTCGCCGCTGTATTCGATATTGTTTTTAGGGTCGGAGATAAAATCATAAACAGCTGGAATTGCTTTTATTCCAAGTTTAATAATTTCATCGTAAGCTCCTTTTTTTAACTCGTCGTTTGAATTATTTAGCTGTGCTAAAAAAGACTTAGCTTTATCTTGAATTGCTTTATCTGTTGATATTCCTACTTTAATTGAATTAATATTTTTAGTCGGAATAGTTAATTTACCGTAATCAGTTGTTAGGTTGATGTCGGCTAAAGAGGTTGTGCCAGTTACATTACTTCCATCTCTAAGTTTAAGCGTAACTTCAACTTGTTTTTGGGCCAAGGTAATACAGGAAATAAAACCTGCAATAATGATTAAATAGATTCTTGTTTTCATTTGAGAAATTTTGATGTAGAATTTTTTGAATTCCACAATTATTTTGTTTCCTGTTCAAATGTTGACCCGGTAATTGGAGCCTCATCTCTAAAAAATGCAGTTCCGCCCCAATTAAAAACTTTTTTAGTATACACCCAAGCGTCTTTATCTCTAACAACAATACGCTTAACTATGTAAACATTTTTTTCGTGTTTTGTTTCTTCAGTAACACCCTGTGGATATTTTGCGCAAAGTGGATGCGCTTGCTTTTCGATAATCTCAGGTGTTTTGGTAATACTTTCGTCGCCTTTTAAGTATTTTTCAAGTCCTGCAAGTTTCGCTTTTGCTAATTCATCATTTGGTTTTAAAGTAAGTGCTTCTTGATAAGAGATTTTCGCATCAATGTATTTTTTGCTATTAGCATTATTGTCTCCTTTAACAATAGCAGCTTTATATGCCACATCATTACCGCCTAAAGTTGGTCTTACATTGTATTTTGCTTTCTCTTCCTCCGCTTTCTTTTTAGCGTCTGCATCAGCTTTAGCTTTTGCATCAGCTTCGGCATTAGCCTTTGTAGCTTCTTCTTGTTTTTTCTTTAGTGCAGCAGCTTCAGCAGCAGATTTATTTTTGAGTTCTTCTTCTTGTTTCTTTTTCAGTGCTTCCTCTTCAGCTTTTTTCTTAGCGGCATCTTCGTCGGCTTTCTTTTTAGC
>CANJJP010000028.1 GCA_947474485.1 Bacteroidota bacterium
ATTTTGCTGCAGATTTATGGAATAAAGTTGCGCTCTATTTTCAAATTCCCACATCTCAACTTACCTTATACAATATTGATGAAGAGGGAGAATACCAAGCTACGGCGCCGCCAATAATTAATGCTCTTAGTTTATGGCCCGATGCATATTGGCAAATTGGTTTTGGTATTACACTTTTCGAAAAAAAAGATACATACCCTCAAGAAACCATTATTATTGGCCTGCGCTTAAAACGCGATTTAGAAAATAACTACTTTGTTAGGTTAAATGGCTCTGACCAGGAATTTCAAATTGATAGAAAAAGCGAAGCAGACTTTAATAAATTTTTCGATTACCTTTTTAAAGAGGTTCAAAAAAGCTATTCAACAGGTTTACAAACCTTTATTGATCAAGACACTACTTTTAGAAAAATAGGATTTAAACTAAATCAAGAAACTGAATTATAATTAGGCGCGCAGCGCCCGAAAAATTCTAACAATCAATCTTCTTCAACCTATCTGCATGCCTTCCGCCTTCAAAAGTCGAACTTAAGAATGCATCAACACATTTATGTGCCATTTCAACACTCATAAATCTTGCAGGTAATGCCATTATATTAGCATCGTTGTGCTGACGAGCTAAAGCTGCAATTTCATCGTTCCAACAAAGCGCACTGCGTATACCTTTATGTTTGTTTGCAGCCATGTTAATTCCGTTTCCGCTACCACAAATTATTATACCTAGGTCAACTTGCTTAGCTTCAACACTTAAAGCAACTGCGTGTCCAAAATCTGGATAATCTGCGCGGTCAAGTGAATAACATCCTTTATCTTCTACCTCAATGTTTTTAGATATTAAGTACTTTCGTACTGCTTCTTTTAACTCAAAACCCGCGTGGTCACTGCCAATTGCTAATTTCATATGTTTATATTTAATGTTTTTTTTGTCATATGGTATACGCCATGTGTATTGATTTGTGTTTACACGCTTTAGTACATAGCTATATTATATGATTATAATTTACTATACCTATTTTATTACTGTGTTCAGAGAACAAATTTATCGTAATTATACAAACAGCGAAATTTGTTTGTAAATTAATGTGCTGATAATTAAGCTTTCACTCGCAAGGTTATTCACACAAAACATGTGTACAAATTTTATTTACGTTAATAACTTATTAAGTCAAAATCATCACAATGTTAAGTACTTTTTATATGCAGAAGGTAAATGTTAGCTGCAATAGCAAAGCACATTTATTTTGCACCAATTTCTTAACAAGTTACAAGCAATATAAACATCAGCTATTTCACTATTTTTATAACAAATAAGAAACTAACACGTTGTTAATTATCGTATTTTTGTATTGTTTATCAGTAGTTTAGTATGTTACTTAAATGTTGATGAGTATTTAATAAGCACAAATGCAAGTAAATACCCAATTATTACTTAACCATACTAACAGGCTATAATAATAACAGATTTTTCTTTTTAAAAATTTTAAATATTTATATTATATGTTATTGAATAAAGGATATCTAGAAAAAGAAATTGATCCAACTCTTGATTTGTTCGAAGAAATTAACCATCTTAAGAAGGAAAAGAATGCAGTTATTCTTGCTCACTACTATCAAGATGCTGACATACAAGATATTGCCGATTTTATTGGAGATAGTTTAGGTCTTGCACAACAAGCAGAAAAAACAAAAGCTGATATCATTTTATTTGCAGGTGTACATTTTATGGCTGAAACCGCAAAAATTTTAAATCCAGGTAAAAAAGTATTGATTCCGGATTTAAAAGCTGGTTGTTCATTAGCTGATTCATGCCCACCAGATAAATTTGCCGCATTTAAAACTCAACACCCCGATCATATTGTGTTAACCTACATAAACTGTACTGCTGATATTAAAGCGCTGTCAGATGTAATTGTTACAAGCACAAACGCAGTTCAAATAGTTGAATCATATCCTAAAGAGCAGAAGATAATTTTTGCTCCTGATAAAAATTTGGGAGCTTATATTAATAAAGTTACTGGACGTAATATGTTGTTATGGGATGGAAGTTGTATGGTTCATGAGATTTTTTCATTAGAGAAAATAACTAAACTTAAACATCAACACCCAAATGCGCTATTATTAAGTCATCCAGAGTGTGAAGCTGCATTATTAGATATTTCTGATTTTATTGGTAGTACTACAGCAATATTAAATTATTCAAAAAAATCAGATACTAAAGAGTTTATTATAGCTACAGAAACTGGTATAATTCATCAAATGCAAAAAGCATCTCCTAATAAAACCTTTATACCTGCCCCGCCTAATAATACCTGTGCATGTAATGATTGTCCGCACATGAAGCTAAATACCTTAGAAAAAATATACATTGCATTAAAATATGAGCAACCAGAGATTTTTATGGATAATGATTTAATTGAAAAAGCTAAGCTTCCAATTAGTAAAATGTTAGAATTATCTGCTAAATTTGGATTATAGTGAAAAAACTGTTTTACATATTTATTTTATGTTTACCATTAATTTTTAATGGACAGGTAAAGAATGATGTAAATCCAAATGGATATAATAAATTTTATTACGATAATGGTATTGTTTCTAGTGAAGGAACGATGCGTGAAGGTAAACCCGATGCTTATTGGAAAAACTATTATGAAAATGGTAATATAAAAAACCAAGGAAATCGTAAAAACTATCAATTAGATAGTATTTGGAAATTTTATAATGAAAAGGGACAAATACAAAGAAGTTACGAATACAAAGAAGGCAAAAAAACAGGTTTTGTTTGTACTTATGATACGTTAGGAAAAGTAATACAACGAGAAAGTTTTGTAGATAACATAAAATCAGGAAATTCTTACAATTATTATAAATCAGGAAAAACAAAACAATTAATTCCTTTTAAAAATGGTAAGGCTGATGGCTGGGCTTATGAATATACGGAGGATTCAACCATTATATCAATGACATTATATAAAATGGGCTTTGTAGAACGTTCAGAAAAAATTAACCGTAAAGATGAAAATGGAAAGAAACAAGGTTTATGGAAAGATTTTTATGCAGATGGTAAAGTGAAAACAGAAACACGTTACAAAGCAAATGAAATTGATGGTTATAAAAAAGAATACAATGAAAAAGGTGATTTAAAAAACATAGAAAAATTTGATAATGGTAAAAAAGTAGAAAATGCTAAAGAACTTATTTTACCTGATGTTTTTAAAGCTTATTACGAAAATGGTAATGTACGGTATGAAGGTTCATATTTAAATAAAATGCCAATTGGCACACATTATCATTACAAACAAAGTAAAGAAGTATGCGATTCTATTTTAATTTATGATGATACTATTTCCCGTAAAATATTTAAATGTCAAACCGTAAGTATTCCTGATTCCGCAATTATTTATGATGATGGTTACTTATTAGAAAAAGGTGCAGTTGATAGTATCCGCCGTAAACAAGGGATTTGGACAGAATATCATTTAACGGGTGAAGTAAAAACAAAAGCTTTATATAAGGATGATAAAAAATCAGGAGATTGGATTTATTATTACCCAAGTGGAAAAATAGAACAAAAAGGTAAGTATAATAAAAATGGTTTACCTACAGGTGAATGGATTTGGTATTATGAAAATGGGAATGTATGGATTAAAGAAAATTATAAAGGTGGTAAGCGCGAAGGTATAATGGAAGAGCTAACAATAGAAGGAAAAGTAATAACAAAAGGAGAATATTCGGATGATTTAAAAGAAGGGTTTTGGTATTATGAAATTGCAAATTATAAGGAACAAGGAAATTATAGATTAGGCGAACCAGATAGTATTTGGAAAGCATATTATGTAAGTAATAATCAATTATTATTTACAGGAAATTTTAATGCTGGTGATCCAGAAGGAAAACATACTATGTATTATGAAAACGGTAAAGTAATGGTTAGTGGAAGTTTTACAGGAGGAATGAAACAAGGCAACTGGGCATATTTTGAAGAAGATGGAATTCCTATTATTACTGTTGAATATGATAATGACATAGAAACTAAATGGAATGGAACGGCAGTTTTACCAACCTATGAAGAATCGTTAAGAGCATACGAAGGAAAGATAAAAAAATCGGATCCTGGTAAACCAACAAAGGAACAAAAAAAGGATGAATCTGAACAATAAGACAAAGGCTGAGCTTATTAAAGAAATCAATGCACTAAAAAAACAAGTGCAAAAATTAGCACATCCTATTCTTGATAAAAAGAAATCAGTTACAAAAAAACAAGTCGATATTGATCCAAGTGTTTTCGAAAATATTCCTTTTTGTTATGTTTTATTTGATGAGAAAAAAGTTTACTACCTAAATAAAGCAGGAATTGATTTGTTTAAATTAAGTAAGGAGCAAGCTAAAAACATTGATAAACTAAGTATTTATGATTTTATAAGAAAAGAAGATCATAAAAAAATAAAGAATGCAAACAAAGATATATTAAAAGGTAAACCCCCTATTGGTTTAGAAAGTGAGTGTTATGATTGTAAAGGAAATAAAATAATTATAGAATCATTTGCAAAAGCAGTTTTTTATAAAGGAAAGCAAGTACTACAAGGTTTTTTTAGAGATATAAGCGAAAGAAAAATAATTCAACAAGAGTTATTAAAATCGAAAAACAATTTTAAAAATATTATTTCTAAAATTGATGAAGTTGTGTTTTATTATAATAAAGTTGAAAATAGAATTGAATATATTTCTGACCAATTAATAGATTTGGTTGGAATTTCAGCTGCTGATTATGTTAAAAACCCGAAACTTACAATTGATTTAGCACATCCGGATGATTTACCTAAATTATATGAGGTAAACAAAAAACTAAATAAATATAAAACTTCTCAGTCATTTACCTATCGTATTTTTCACAAGACAAAAAAACAATATATATGGCTAGAAGAAAAAATATTTCCGCAGTTTAATAATAAAAAGGAACATATTGCAAACCTTGGTATATCTCGCGATATAACAGATAGTATAAGTAAAGATGGAAAACAAAAGGAAGCAGTAGAAAAGTTTAAGTTACTTGCCGATAACGCGAGTGATATAATTTTTTCTTACTATTTTCTTCCACATCCTCACTACTCATACATTAGCCCGTCAATGCAAAAAATAACGGGTTATCCGTTAAAAAATTTTTATAAGGATCCATATTTTGGTTTTAAAATAATACATCCTGAAGATCAAAAAAAGCTAAGTGTTGAACAAACACAGAAAACACTAAAGGAAAAATCTAATAATTTCGAGGAAATTAGTAAACCTCAAATTGTTAGATTTATAAGTAAATCTGGAAAAACAATTTGGCTCGAAACCCGTTATACTCAAATTATTAAAGATGGAATTACTATTGGTCAAGAAGGAATTTCAAGAGATATATCGGCTCAAAAAGAAGCTGAAATTGAATTAGCAAAAAAGGAAAATACGCTAAAGAATTTGTTTAATAACTTGCCTGGTATTGCTTATCGTTGTTTAAATGATAAGAAATGGACCATGCAATTTTTAAGTGATGGTTGCTATGAGCTAACGGGTTATAAACCTGCTGATTTAATAAATAATAAAACGGTAGCTTTCTCCGATATTATTCATCCTGATGATGGTTTACTAATAAGTGCAGATGTTTATTTTGCCATTAAAAATAAAACAGCATTCGAAATTGAGTACCGTATTTTTTCTAAACAAGGAAAAGAATTATGGGTTTGGGAAAAAGGTGAAGGGGTATATAATGAAAAAGGGAAACTTTTATATATAGAAGGATTTATAACTGATATTTCACAAAGAAAACGTGCGGAAAACGAACTAAACCAAAAATGGATAGATTATAAAAACCTATTAGAAAAAATGCCAGTTGGTGTATTTATACATGAGAATGGTAAAGTTTTATTTGGAAACGAAGAAGCGTTAAGGTTGGGTGGAATAGATAAAGGCGAAGATTTATCAAAGATTAATGTTTTTGATTTTTTAGATGATCAATATAAACAAATTGCAACGAATAGAACATTAGCCACTTTAAAAGGTGAAGAGTTACCTAAAGTTACATATCCTATCACTAATAGAAAGAAAAAAAAATTATTCGTAAAGCTAACAACTAGTCCTGTAATCTTTAATGGAAAAAAAGCATCGCAACTAATATTTCAAGATATCACGAAGGAATATTTGTTTGAAAACGAACAACAAAGGGCTCAAAAAGCCGAAGACTCAAATTTAAAACTTCAAGAGGAAATTAATAATAGAATTCAGACGGAAGAAGAATTAAATAAAACAAAAAATTATCTACAATCAATTATCGATTCATCTTTAGATATGATAACTGCAAGCGATAAGGATGGTTATATTATAGAGTTTAATAAAGCAGCATTAGAGAAATTTGGTTACGCATACAAAGAAGTAATTGGGCAAAGCACTGATTTTATGTTTAGCAACAAAACAAAACAAAAAGTTGCAATTGCAAAATTATTTACCTCTGGATATTTTAAGGGAGAGGTTATTAATAAAACAAAATCAGGAAATGAGTTTATAAGTTATTTATCAGCTTCGGTATTAAAAAATGAAAAGGGTGAAGTAATCGGAACAATGGGTGTTTCGAGAGATATTACGGAAGTAAAAAAACAAGAGGAATTAATAAAACAAAACCAGGAAGCGTTAATTCAGCAATCATCGCGATTAAAAGCAATTTTCGAAAATTCCTCACATTTAGTTTGGACAGTTAACAGGGAGTACGAAGTAGAATTTTACAATTCTAATTTTGCAAATGTATTGTTCGACAAGTTTGGCGTGCAAATTAAGTCAAAAACACGATTTGAATCTAAGATTAAGGATGAAAGCACTAAAAAGAAGTATATTGCTTACTGGCATCCACTCTATAAAAAGGTATTTCAAGGAGAAGCACAAAAATTAGAAAGAATAGATAGAGATGGAAAAGGAAACGAGGTTTACAGATTAATTTATCTTAATCCAATATATAAAAACGGAGAGGTTGTAGAAATATCTTGTTTAGCTAACGATATAACAGATATTCGTAAATACGAAAAGCAAATTCTTGAGCAAACATCAAAGTTAAAGGCCATTTTTGAAAATGGTGAGCAATTGTTTTGGTCGGTAAATACTAAACAAGAACTTGTAACATTTAATTCAAAATATTCAAACGCTATTCATACTCAGTATGGATTTTATCCTGAATTTGGAAAAAAACTATCGAAAACAAAAGCAACAACAATTGCAGATTATTATGTAGAGTTTTGGGATGAAAAGTATAGTGAAGTTTTTTCAACAAAAAAACCAATAAGCTTTGTAACAGAAAGAATATTAACTTATCATAAAAAGATATATAGACAGGTTTATTTATATCCAATATTTAATAATCAACATGCGATTATAGAAGTTGGCGGTATGGCAATAGATATCACCGAACTTAAATACTATCAAGAAAAAACAATTGATCAAGCTGCAAAACTAAACGCTATCATTGAAAACTCTCACCATCAAATTTGGTCAATGAATACTAGTTTTGAACTTACTTCTTTCAATAAAAACTATGAAAAATTTATAGATAATATTTTTGGAGTCAGCCCAAAAATAGGTGATTGTATGATAAAGGAGCCGTTTATTTCAACAAAGGAAAAGAACCATGAAATCTCAAATTATTTAACAAAGGTTGCAACAGGTGAAAATGTTGAATTTATATATAGTGTTAAAAATAAAGTTGGTAAAAACGTTTGGATAGAAACGTTTTTATCACCAATCTACGATAAACGAGGAAAACTTATAGAGATATCTGGTATTGCAAATGACATTACTTTAAGAAAAGAAATAGAGGAAGAAAAAAATCGCCAAACAGCTTTAATTAAAGCAATATTTGAGAGTTCGTCCCATTTAATTTATACAATAAATAAAGATTTAACGCTTACTTCATTTAATAAAAACTATTTCGAAAGCATAAAAGATAGTTATGGTTATGAAACCCACGTAGGAAAAAAAATTGGCGAAGGAGCTCTTAGTAAAAACACACCAAAAGAATTTACCAACTGGATTAAATTACATAAAGAAGCAATTAAAGGGAAGTCAGGATTTTACACAAGCAGTGTTGTAAAATCAACAGGAGAAACTATCTACTATGAAACATTTTTAGATCCAGTTTATTTACCTGAAGGAGGTATTGAAGAGGTTTCATATATTACCTTTAACATAACGGATAAATATATTTCAGAAGAAAAATTAAAAACATCCTTAAAAGAAAAGGAGGTTCTTTTAAAAGAAGTTCATCATCGAGTAAAAAATAATTTACAGGTAATTTCAAGTATTCTTAATTTGCAATCTACCTATGTAAAAGACGATAATACACTTTATATTTTACGCGAATGTCAAAATAGAATTAAGTCAATGGCCTTTATACATGAGGCTTTATACCAAAATAAAAAGTTTGCCGAAATTCCTTTTGATGAGTATTTGATAATGCTAGTAAAGAATTTGTTTCACTCTTATAGCATCGATCAAGAGCACGTAAGGCTTAATTTTGATGTGGAAAGAGTGTTCTTAAATATCGATACTTCAATCCCTTGTGGCTTAATTGTGAATGAATTGGTATCAAACGCATTTAAATACGCTTTCCCAGATAAAAAACAAGGATTTATTTTTATATCTTTGAAAAAGCAAAATGATGACGTAACTTTAATAATTAAAGATAATGGCATCGGATTAGCAAACGAAATCGATTTTAGGAATACCGAAAGTTTGGGTTTACAGTTAGTGGTAACACTAGTTGAACAAATTGGAGGACAAATAAAATTAGATAATAGTAACGGAACAAAATTTGAAATAACATTTAAACAAATAGCAGATAAAAATGTCTAAAACAAACATACTGGTAATTGAAGACGAAAGCATCGTTTCAAAAGACATTCAAAACAGTTTAAAAAAACTAGGTTACAATGTTGTAGGATCAGCTAACAATGGAGAAGATGCTATTAGCTTGGCCCGCGAACATCATCCTGATTTAGTATTAATGGATATCATGCTTAAGGGCGAAATGAGCGGTATTGATGCAGCTGATGTAGTCCGAAAAGAGTTAAATATTCCAGTTATTTTCTTAACTGCCTATGCAGATGAAAGTACTTTAGCAAAGGCAAAAATTACAGAGCCATACGGATATATCCTAAAACCTTTCAAAGAAATTGATCTTCATTCCTCTATTGAAATGGCTATTTATAAGCATAAAAAAGTAAGCGAAATTAAAAAGGAACGCGACTTTTTATACTCTTTAGTTGAGAACAAAGAAGGAGCAAAAGATATTTTGTTTGTGAAGTCTAACAGCCGTTTAGTAAAAGTAAATACACAAGATATTTTTTATATCGAAGCACTAAAAGATTACGTTGTAATTAATACGGAACTTACACGTTACACTATTCATAGTACAATGAAGGATATTGAAAAACGCCTTGCTCCTAATGAGTTTATGCGTGTTCATCGTTCATTCATCGTTCGTATTGATAAAATTGTTGCTATTGAAAATCACAACTTATTATTAGAAAAAGATAAAAAATCGGTTCCAATTGGAGGTTCATACAAAGATGAATTACTTCAACGTTTGAACATGGTTTAGAAAATAAACATCAATTAGAATTAAAACGCTTCCTTAGTAATAAGGGGGCGTTTTTGTTATAAAATAATCGCTTAATTCCCATTACACTTTACTATCTTTGTCAATTCTAAAAAAGCAATTTTGCAATATTCGTACGATATAATTGTAGTTGGTGCAGGTCATGCCGGTTGCGAAGCCGCAGCTGCAGCCGCTAACATGGGTTCTAAGGTTTTACTTATTACCATGAATATGCAAACCATTGCACAAATGAGTTGCAACCCTGCAATGGGAGGCATTGCAAAAGGTCACATTGTTCGAGAGATTGACGCACTTGGTGGTTATTCAGGAATTGTTTCTGATAAATCTGCAATACAATTTCGTATGCTAAATCGTAGTAAAGGCCCTGCAATGTGGAGTCCACGCACTCAAAACGATCGTATGATGTTTGCTGCTGAATGGCGCTATATGCTTGAGCAAACACCTAATGTAGACTTTTGGCAGGATATGGTAAAAGGACTTATTATTTCTGAAGACGGTAAACGCGTTGAAGGAGTAGTAAGCGGA
>CANJJP010000029.1 GCA_947474485.1 Bacteroidota bacterium
ACTAAATTAATCACAAATGAAAAAGAAACTTTTTGTAGCATTGGTATTTGCATTTTTAGGAATTAGCTTGTTTGTTGCTTGCAAAAAAGAAAGCAATGATGGTATAAGCGTTGGTTACAAAGAAGAAAAAGGAACTGGAGCTAACCCAAATATTTCTAGCACCACAGGCTCAACTACTGCCGCTACAACAACCTAAATAGTATATTTACGATTCATCATAATAAATGCCTCCAGAGAACTCAGGGGGCATTTTTCATTTATATTTGTATTCATTAACTCAAACATATGATAAATAAAATAAGCATTCTTTTAATTGCTGCTGGCCTTACCTTATCGGTAAATGCACAAACAACTAAAAAACCTTTACCAACAAAAGTTGTTAAAGAACCAAAACAACTTTCTAAATTACTTGGAGTTGAACTAATAGAAACAGTTGAACCAAAAGCGGGGCAATTAGTTATTCCGTATAAAAAATTTAAATTAAATAATGGGTTAACTATTATTATTAACGAAGACCACAGCGACCCAGTTGTTTATGTTGATGTAACATACCATGTTGGTTCTTCTCGTGAACAGCAAGGAAGAAGTGGATTTGCTCATTTCTTTGAACATATGATGTTTCAAGGATCAAAGCATGTAGGTGATGAAATGCATTTTAAATATATTTCTGAAGCTGGCGGTGAATTAAATGGAACTACCAATTTAGATAGAACAAACTATTTTGAAGTTTTACCTGTAAACAATTTGGAAATGGCCCTTTGGTTAGAAGCAGATCGTATGGGCTTTTTGCTTGATTCCGTAACTCAACAAAAGTTTGAAGTGCAACGCGCTACTGTTAAAAATGAGCGTGGGCAACGTTACGACAACGCTCCATATGGTGTAGTTGGAGAAAAAACAGGTGAAGCTCTTTACCCACAAGGCCACCCCTATTCTTGGACAACCATTGGATACATTGAAGATTTAAATCGCGTTGATGTTAATGATTTAAAACGTTTTTACATGCGTTGGTATGGTCCAAACAATGCAGTACTAACTATTAGTGGAGACGTAAATACGAATGAAGCAGTTGCAATGGCTTTAAAATATTTTGGTGGAATTCCGGTTGGACCGGAAGTAAAAAAACAAGTTGCCCCTGAAACGAAATTAGATAAAGACCGATACATTTCATACGAAGACAATGTAAAATTCCCTTTATTAAAGATGGCTTGGCCAACAGTTGCTGCATACAGTAAAGATGAAGCTGCATTGGATGCATTAGGTAGTATGTTGTACGGAAGTAAAGCAACTCCTTTCTATATTAATTTTGTGAAAAACCAAAAAGCATCAAGTGTAAACGCATACAACACCTCTGGTGAACTAGCAGGTAGATTTGAAATTACTGTTAGAGGAAACAAAGATGCGAAACTTTCCGACCTTGAAGCAGAAGTTAGAAAAACAATGGCTGAATGGGAAGCAAAAGGTATTAGCGAAGATGAGTTAAAGAAGTTTAAAGCAAGCATGCAAAGTATGTACTATAATACTTTAACTAGCGTTAAAGGAAAGGGTTCAATGCTTGCAGCTTATCATACTTTCACTGGCAATGCTAATTACTTAAATTATGATTTAAATCGTTACTTAAAATTAACGACTGCTGATATTATGAAAGCTTACATGACTTACATTAAAGACAAAAAAGCAGTTATTTTAAGTTGTGTTCCAAAAGGCAAAACAGATTTAATTGCCGCAGCAGAAAGTTGGAAAATGTACGAGCGTAAAATTGAAACTGAATCAGAAGAATACAAAAACTTAACGCCACGTAATACTGAAGAAAAATTTGATTGGTCTAAAAAGCCTGCATCTAAAGCAAGACCTGTAGTTAAAGCTCCAGTATTTTGGCAAGAGAAAGCTGCAAATGGTCTGCAAATGATGGGAAGTGTAGATAAAGAAATACCTAAAGTAAGTTTGTTTTTGAGTTTTAAAGCAGGCCATCGTTATGAAAAAGCTGATAAATCAGGTACCGCAATTTTAATGGCTGATTTATTAAATGAATCAACTCAAATTCACACTGCAGAAGAAATCTCCACTATTCTCGAGAAAATGGGCTCTTCCATCGATGTATCGGCAAATGCAAGTGAAATTAATTTTAGTGTCACTTCATTAAGCGCAAACCTGGCAGCAACTTTAAGAATATTAGAAGAAATTGTTTTGAAACCAAAATTTGACACTTCAGAATTTAGCCGTGTAAAAAAAGAACTATTAGATCAAATTACATTACAAAACACACAGGCCGCAGCAACTGCTGATAAAGTATTCGGGAAATTATTATTTGGAAATGACCATATATTATCAATGCCTACCAACGGGACCGCTGAAACAGTTAGTAAATTAAACGTTGATGATATTCGAAATTATTATAAGGAACAAATTAGTCCGTCGGTTGCTGAATTAGTTGTTGTAGGTGATTTTAAGAAAGAAGATTTAATGAAACAAATTGCATTCTTAACTAATTGGAAAGGGAGCCCTATTGCATTAAGCAAGCAACCTGCAATACCTGAAACAGGTAAAACTAAAATTTATTTTATTGATAAAAAAGCTGCTGCGCAATCTGAGATTCGCGTTGGTAAAAAAGCGTATGCTTTTGATATGATAGGCGACTATTACCAATCAAACATTTCAAACTATGCGTTCTCAGGCAATTTCAATAGTAGATTAAATGGTTTATTACGCGAAGTTAAAGGTTATACATACGGAGTAAGAGGTCGCTTCTCTGCAAATGAGTTTGAAGGATATTACAATATTAGCGGAGGCTTCAGAAGTAATTCAACCGATTCATCGATTATGTATATAATGGACGAATTGAAAAAATACGCTGATAACGGAATAACTAAAGATGAATTAGAGTTCACAAAAAATGGAATCAGTAGTTCAGAAGCATTGAAATATGAAACACCTAATCAAAAAATGTTTTTCTTAAAAGCATTAATGGATTATAATTTACCCGCTGATTACACAACCAAACAAAATGCTGTATTAGATGGTTTAACAATTGAATCTTTAAGCACAACAGCTAAAAAAGCATTAGACTATAACAACATGATTATACTAGTAGTTGGTGATAAAGAAACAAACCTTGAAAAAGTTAAGAAACTAGGTTATGAGGTTATTGAGTTAAATCAGGATGGGGAAGTGATAAAATAAACATGCTTCGTCAGGCTCAGCATGACTTTAGGATATAAACAACGGCGCGATAGTTTTCGCGCCGTTTTATTTTTTTCACCATTACAATGTCAGGTCGAGCGCAGTCGAGACTTATTTAACGTGATTTCGATTTGTGCACATTTCAGTATTTCCATTTTACTTGGCGATTGCGTTTTCCATGTCTCGACTGCGCTCGACTTGACATCACAAGAGTTTGAATCTAATTCAACTTCTCTTTCAAATACTTTCCTGTAAATGATTTTTTGTTTTTCACCAATTCCTCAGGAATACCTTCAAATACAATATTCCCACCTTGGTCACCGCCTTCTGGTCCCAAATCAACAATCCAATCGGCACATTTAATAACTTCTAAATTATGTTCGATTACTACAATTGAATGACCTTTTTCTAACAGGGCATTAAATGATTTTAATAATTTTTGAATATCATGAAAATGCAAACCAGTTGTTGGTTCATCAAAAATAAATAAGGTTGGCGATACAGACGAATTTGCAATTCCCAAAAAGGTAGCAAGTTTAATACGCTGCGCTTCTCCCCCACTTAAGGTGCTAGATGCTTGTCCTAATTGCACGTAACCTAAACCAACCTCTTTTAAAGGAGCTAATTTATCTGCAATCTTTTTACTTGTTTTATTTTCAGAGTGTGATGCGAAAAAGTCTATTGCATCATCAATTGTCATTTCTAAAATATCGGTAACATTTTTCCCATGGAAATTTACATCCAATGTTTCTGCTTTAAAACGCTTTCCAGTGCATGCTTCGCAGGTTAATTGCACATCAGCCATAAACTGCATTTCAACAGTAATTTTTCCTTCACCCTCACATACTTCGCATCTACCTCCATCCACGTTAAATGAGAAATGTGAAGGTTTATAACCTCTAACTTTCGACATTTGTTGGTCGGCATATAAATTACGAATCTCATCGTAAGCTTTAATGTAAGTCACAGGATTTGAACGAGAAGACTTTCCGATTGGGTTTTGGTCAACATATTCAATAGCAGAAATCTTTTTCAAATCTCCGCTAATCATTTGTGATGAAGAGATCTTATCAAAATACCCATCAATGTATTTTTGCAAATACGGCAACAATGCTTTTTTAATTAATGTCGATTTTCCTGAACCACTTACGCCTGTAACGGCACATAGCACATTCAAAGGAAACTTAACACTTACATTTTTTAAATTATTATCCGAAACATTTTTAACTTCAATGCTATGTGTCCATTTACGACGATTAAAAGGGACAACAATTTCTAATTCCTTATTTAAATATTTAGCAGTTAAACTTTTTCCCCGGCTCAATAATGCCTTGTGGTCGCCTTGAAAAACTAAATTACCACCAAGACTTCCAGCTTCAGGACCAATATCTATTAGTTCATCAGCTTCACGCATAATGTCTTCATCATGCTCAACAATAATAACGGTATTGCCTTGTTGTTGCAATGAACGTAACACTTTTATCAAACGCTCTGTATCTCGCGGGTGCAAACCAATACTTGGCTCATCTAAAATATACATACTACCAACCAAGCTACTTCCTAATGAGGTTGCCAAGTTAATACGTTGCGATTCGCCACCGCTTAAAGTATTAGCAACACGGTTTAAGGTTAAGTAACTTAAACCAACATCACACAAATATTGTAATCGATTGGTGATTTCAATTAATAAACGTTTTGCAACTTTTTTATCGTGCTCGTTTAGCTCTAATGCTTTAAAGAAAAGCAATGATTCAGAAATTGGCATTAAAACTAATTCCGTTATGTTCTTCCCTCCTACTTTTACATAACCTGCATCTTTGCGCAAGCGTGTACCAAGGCAATCGGGGCAAGCAGTTTTACCGCGATAACGAGCAAGCATTACACGGTATTGTATTTTATAACTTTCCTTTTGCAAACCTAAAAAGA
This sequence comes from Bacteroidota bacterium, assembly GCA_947474485.1. Lineage (GTDB taxonomy): Bacteria > Bacteroidota > Bacteroidia > B-17B0 > Aurantibacillaceae > JADJDM01. Next base: position 5,104 of record CANJJP010000029.1, read on the forward strand.
AAGAATCTAATCCTTCGAAATATTCATTGCCTTTCCACAACAAATCATACTCCGCTTTTTTTAATTCGATGATTGGTTTATGAACTGGGAAATTAAATTTGTGTGCGTGTTTAATTAATTCATTTTTCCAGTAACTCATTGTTTCGCCATTCCAGCAAACGATAGCATTTTCGTAAACCGACAAACTTTTGTTTGGCATTACTAAATCTGGGTCGATGCCAATAATGCTTCCAAAGCCTTCACATTTTTTACATGCCCCAATTGGGTTATTGAAGGTGAAGAAATTTGGATTTGGCTCTTCAAAACTCATTCCATCTAACTCAAATAAGTTAGAGAACTGCGCAATTTTTCCTGTGTTTTGATTGTAGATATAACACTCTCCTTTGCCTTCTGCAAAAGCTGTTTGTACCGAATCAGCAACTCGGTTATCTAATTCATCACTTGTTTTATCTACTACAATTCTATCTATAAGCAAATAAACATCCTCTGCTTTTATTTTTTTTACATCTTTTAAATCTGTAATTTTTATAATTTCCTTCTTTATCCAAACCCTTGAAAATCCTTGTTGAGAAAGCAATTCAAGCTGTTTCTCTAATTTTCTATCTTTTGGTAAATATAATTTTGAAACAACTAATAAAACATGTTCGTTAGGCAAAGTTTGAACAAACTCCACAACATCAGTAACACTATGGCGCTTAACCAATTTACCCGAAACAGGCGAATAGGTTTTACCAATGCGCGCAAATAATAATTTCATGTAATCATAAACCTCCGTAACAGTACCAACTGTAGAACGCGGATTACGAGAAATAACTTTTTGTTCGATGGCAATGGCAGGAGAAATTCCTTTTATATAATCAACCAAAGGTTTTTCTAATCTCCCTAAGAACTGACGAGCGTAAGCCGAAAGACTTTCTACATAACGTCTTTGCCCCTCTGCATAAAGTGTATCAAAAGCAAGCGATGATTTTCCTGAACCGGAAAGACCTGTAATAACAACCATTTTGTTTCGAGGAATAGCCACATCCATATTTTTCAAATTATGCATGCGGGCACCTTTAATAATAATGTGCTTTTTAGGATCGAGTTTTGAAATATCTGTTACGCTCATATAAACGACAAAGATAAGCTTTGAAGAAGCATTTAAAATAAGGAGTTGCTAACAGAAGCAAACAAAATTGTTCAAGAATTTGAAACTTATTATTTATTTGGCGAACCAAGGCTAATTTTCATAAAAGAAAACTTTAAGTAAATGAGTTGCACTTTATTGGTAAAAATCACAAAGTAATTATTTCATCAAGACGATGAAAAATACGCTGCATAGTGCCTCTTACAAATTAACTCAAAACATACTATATGCTTGCTAATAGATTTATTTCTAGTGAAAGGATTCGCGAAAATAACCGAGCACATTGAACTAATTTTTGGTTAAAATTAGACTAAATTCTATAAATAATTACAATATTGATTATGACGGATATAAACTAAAAAAGCTCGTTCCTTATGGAACGAGCTTTTTCTTTGAGTGGATATAGTCTCACGACTATAACTCAGAACGTATTTAAAAATTATGCTAACTTAACGTTTACTGCATTCAATCCTCTTTTACCTTCTTGTACATCAAATACAACGTTGTCATCTTCACGAATTTCTTCTTGTAAACCCGTTGCGTGAACAAAAATTTCTTCACCATTTTCTGATTTAATAAATCCGAAACCTTTAGCTTCGTTGTAAAATTTTACTACTCCTGTTTTCATTCTTTTTGTTTTTTTATTATGTTATTCTACTTTATTAAGCCTGCATCACCGCGACACAAACTCAATTCCTTTTAGGAAAAGGGATGTTTTTTAACCATCTCAATATCCTTTTTAATTAATTTCTGTATGTCTTTAAAATACTTAAACTCTTCATCCGAGCACAAAGAAATTGCTTCTCCGCTCTCCCCTGCTCTACCTGTTCTACCAATACGATGAACATATGTTTCTGCAGTTTCAGGAATTTCGTAATTAATTACGTGTGTTAATTTGTCCACATCAATTCCACGCGATGCAATATCTGTTGCTACAAGTACATTCAGCTTTCTGTCTTTAAATCCTTTCAACGCACGCTCACGAGCACCTTGTGATTTATTTCCGTGAATCGCTTCTGCCTTAATATCAAACTTGTTTAAGTCTTTTGCTACTTTATCTGCCCCGTGTTTAGTACGAGTAAATACTAATACGTGATCGATTTCGTGTTCCTTTAAAATGAATTTCAATAAAGAACTCTTTTTGTTTTTCTGAACAAAGTAAACCGATTGTTTTATTTTTTCCGCTGTAGATGATACAGGATTAACTGCAACACTCACCGGATTTTTTAAAATCGTATTTGCTAATTTCATAATAGCTGGAGCTGCTGTTGCTGAGAAAAACATAGTTTGTCTCTTCACTGGCAATTTTGCTATTACCTTTTTCATATCGTTAATGAAACCCATATCTAACATACGGTCTGCTTCATCCAATACAAAATATTCTATCCCACCTAATTTCACAATGCCTTGATTCATTAGGTCTAACAAACGACCTGGAGTTGCTATTAAAATATCAATTCCTTTGCGCAATGCTACTTCTTGGTGAAATTGTGATACACCACCAAAAACAACAGTGTGATTAAAGCCTAGGTTTTCGCCGTACTCTTTAAAGTTATCGCTTATTTGTGTTGCTAACTCACGTGTTGGAGCTAGTATCAATGCTTTTATTTCTCTACGCTTGTTTGGATTCTTGTTAGCATCCATTAATTGTAATATAGGAAGTGCAAATGCCGCAGTTTTACCTGTACCAGTTTGTGCACAACCAAAAATATCTTTTCCTTGTAAAATATGGGGAATACTTTTTTCTTGTATTGGGGATGGTTCTTTGTAACCTTTTTTATCAAGCGCGGTAAGCAGCGGTTTGATCAATTTTAATTCTGTAAATGTCATTAATTCTTATTCGTCTTTATTTAAATACTTCAGCAGAAGGTGTAAAGTATATAAAATGCAATCGGTGTTACAAAATTAGACGTGATACAATCTTCGTTTAGAAGTGGACAAATATAAACATATTATTAACAATAACCTAATAGTTTTCAAAATAGTTGATTTTATTGGTGGTTTGAAGGGTTGTAATTCGGGGAAATCAACTTTGTGTGCTTAATATTACGCTACTCTGTAGCTTAGATTTTGGTTTGTTATAGTTTTTTACAAATGTTTCGCCACTCTGTGGCTGCTGTTTATCCTTGTAATTAAAGTTATTATTTACCTGCAAAGGCTAAAGTGTAGCGCCACCTTTGTAAGGATATAAATAAGTAAGAATTTGAAGCTACAGCGTAGCGAAACCAACACTCCAACACCAAATCTTCCTAATAACCCTGCTTTTCGAACAATTTTTCCTTTTAACCTAAACCTAAATTTTGTATTTTTACCCTCCCATGATTCCAAAGGATACCATTGAACAAATACTTTATTACGCTCGTATCGACGAGGTAGTTGGAGATTTTGTGCCCTTAAAGAAGCGTGGCTCTAACATGTGGGGCAATTGTCCTTTTCATAATGAGAAATCGCCTTCCTTTAGTGTATCGCCAACAAAAGGTATTTACAAGTGCTTTGGTTGCGGCAAAGCCGGTAACTCGGTAAACTTTGTAATGGAAATTGATAAGAAAACTTATCCTGAAGCCTTACGTTACCTTGCTGCTAAGTACAATATTCATATTGAGGAACGTGAAGTTACTCCCGAAGAACTAGTTGCACAAAGTGAAAAGGAAAGCTTACGAATCCTAAATACCTTCGCTAATAAAACATTCCAACATCAGTTGTGGGAAACCGATGAAGGTAAATCTATTGGGCTTGGATACTTTAGACAGCGTGGTTTTAGAGATGATATCATTAAAAAGTTTGAATTAGGTTTTTCTTTTGATGATAGAAAAGGCTTTACTAAAGAAGCTTTAAAAAACGGATACAAAGCTGAATACCTTGTAAAATCAGGTATTTCCATCCGCCCCGAGCGACATGAGAATGTTACTGAGTTAACAGCAGAACATTTATTTGATCGTTTTGCAGGCCGTGTTATGTTTCCTATACATGGTGTATCGGGCGATGTACTTGGCTTTGGTGGACGAATTCTGGGCAATACAAAAGAAGTTGCAAAATATTTAAACTCACCACAAAGCGATATTTACGATAAAAGTAAAATCCTATATGGTTTATATTATGCTAAGAAAAGCATACAACAAGAAGACTTTTGTTTTTTAGTTGAAGGCTACACCGATGTTATTGCCATGCATCAAGCAGGTATAGAAAACGTGGTGGCTTCATCAGGTACTTCACTTACTATTGAACAAATAAAACTGATTCAACGCTTTACCAATAACATTACTATTTTGTATGATGGTGATGCAGCGGGGCAAAAAGCAAGTGAGCGTGGTACCAGTTTAATATTAGAAGAAGGAATGAATGTACGCGTTCTCCTTTTTCCTGATAACGATGACCCCGATAGTTTTTCTAAAAAAGTTAGTCCCGAAGAGTTAAAGGATTTTATTAAAAACAATTCGCACGATTTTATTACTTACTCTGCTTCACGTATTTCGGATGAAGCAAAGAGAGACCCGATAAAGAAAACAGAATTCATACGTCATATCATTGATAACATTGCGCTTATTCCTGATTCGATTTCGCGTAATGTGTATATTAAGGAGTGTAGCCGTATTGTAGATTTGGATGAGCAATTACTTTCATTGGAAGTAAATAAAATTCGAATTGATAAAGAAACGCGTAAACAAAAGGATAAGAATAAACCTTTTAATCAACAGCAAAATCAAACACCAAACGTTCAAAGCGAAAACTCCTCCCCAGCTCTGATTAATCCTGAGCCACCAGAGGTTGTTGACGAGCGCCAAGCAACGCTTGATATGTTTGATGCTA
>CANJJP010000030.1 GCA_947474485.1 Bacteroidota bacterium
CATCGAAAATTTAGCTCCCCATTTGTAATTACTTGTTGAATAATCAGTAAAATAAGGGCTCGCATTGGATGATAAAAAATTATATTTCACATCCAATTTCGGCTTAATTAATTCACCTTTCAATCTCTTATCTATTCCAATAATATTCTGGATAGCGGTATATTTCGTTATAATTGGATTAGCCCAATCACTAGACTGCATTTCTATTGCAACTAGCCCTTCTGCTTGCCTAAAATAGAACTCTAAACTATCTTTAATAATTAAGGAAGTATCGTAAGCCATAGGGTTTAATTCATCTTGCCAAGAAAAGGTGAAAATTTTATTTTGTATTTTTTGATTATCCAATTTCACCGATTGATATTCCAAAAACCTTGATTGATAAAGTAATGATGCCTCAATTGTATCAACAGCAGCTTTCTCACCAATATCACTTAAAATTACTAGAGCTAAATAACGATCATTAGCTAAATTTAGGAAGTACTCATATAGCGACAATTCCTTTTCCGCAAAAGACCACTCTACAAAATGACTGGAAGCTTCAAACAATAGTTGATTAACAAGTTGATTTTTCTCGGCCTCATAATACTTTTTGTATTCCTTTGCTTTCAAAACTTCTGATCTTCTTTTGTCGAACATAAGACCTTGTAAAACTGACGCTTCTATACCTACATAAGGAGTGCCAGAAGGGATTGTAATGTCTGAAGGATCTAAAAAATTACCCTGACCATAATCATATCCTGCAGTTATATATTGGTTTGTAAAAATAGGCTGCTTAATTTCAGCATGTAGTAATGAAAAATAATTTTTTGAATTAAAAAATTTGTTTTCATAATTAGAATTAATCATCGGGTCATAAGAACCTCTAGCAGCATTAAGAAGATACTTTCCTTGCTCCGAAATGTTTTGTGCTCGTTCAATAAGAGGATGATTATTTTTTATTGTTGTTATAAATTCATTATAGGTAATTCCACCTTGAGAACTCAAAGACAAGTAAATGAAATTTAAAATAAATAAAATAACTAGTACTTTATTTTTTCTTTTCCTTCTTTCCATCCTTTTTTTCTTTAGAATCACTTTCTTTCTTTATATTTTTTTGGTCGTAAAATTCAGGTGGAAAACCATTTAGTTTTCGCCACATTTCAAATATTACAGGCACGCTTTTTAGTAAAACCAAACCTTGTACCCCTGTGCCTACTTGTGTTGAGATTGGCCAATCATGGCGTTCCTCGATTGCTAGAACTCTAAATTTCCCATTCTCAGAGATAACTTTATCTACCGAAACCACTTTAGCATGATAAGTACCAAAACTTAAACCTGGCCAACCAGAAAAAACAAAGGCAGGCCAACCATCAAAAGTTAATTGAATATCCATTCCCTTATACACAAGAGGTAAGTCCATTGGTTCAATATATAACTCAACTGAAAATGTTTTTTGTTCAGGAACAAAACTTATAAGCGATTCAGATTCCTTAACTATTTCACCCACACCTAATACATATGATTTAGTTACAAAACCATCTTGCGGTGCAGTTACATAATAATAATTATTTCTAATGGTATAATTAGTTAATTGATTTTGCATTTTTGTTAATCCAATTTCTGCATCATAGAGAAGAGAAAGGGCAGAAAACTTATCCGACTCTGCCTTCATTAATTTTTCATTGTATTCCTGCTTAGCAGAATTTAACTCGATAAACGAGTTAAGTAGTTCATTTTTTGAATTACGCCATTTGTTCTCAGAGCTAACCTTTTTAGCCACTCCATCTTGAAGCTTAGCTTTCCTGTTTTCATAATCCGTTTTTGAAATTACACCTTTAGTTAACAATTCTTCGTAACGTTTAAACTGATCATCAGAAATTGTATAATTATTTTTTGCAGTTATATAATCAATACTGTCGGATTCTATTTTATTCTTTGATTGTGTAATCTTATTAAGCAATTGTTCTATTTTCAAATTAAGAGTTTGGTTTATTGCATCGATTTGTTGATCAATAGAATTTATTTTTTCTTGATAAGATTTTATTGCTGACTCCTTTGATGTTACCTGTTGACTAGTTCTATTAATTAGATTTGGGTCAAAATAATCTTCCTTAATTTCCGAAATATAAGCAATTGTATCTCCCTTTTTTAAATAGTCTCCTTCTTTTACAAACCACCTCTCAATTCTTCCGGAAATCCTAGACTGTATTGCTTGGGGTCTCTCTGTAGGATTTAACGTACTCACGTAACCATTACAATTTATCGTTTGCGTCCATGGTGAAAACAAAACTACCACGCCTAAAAGCAAAGCAATATAGATTAATTTCTTTGTTTTTGCACCATACTCATGTTTATAAATCTTATCCATCAAAAATTTATAAAGAGACTTATTATCTTTTGTAATTGATGAATCTTCATTTTCTTCTAAATCAAAAACCTGATATAATTTTTCTACTGAAGTTAAAACATCATATACAGTTTCCAAACTTAGAACAAGTTTTTCAACAGAATTTATAATAAGAATCACAATGATTTCAGATGCAACAAACTGGCCTATATTTAAAAGACCCATTTGAACAAACAAGACACCAATAATTAATAAAAATGCAGTAAAAATAACTTTGAAAATTAAAATACTCCTAAATTGAACATCGAGAATCTTAAAATGAGATGTCTTGTAGTTGATATACTTTTGCAAATTATTTTCAGTTGCATTAGTAATGTATTCAGATGTATACTTTGGATTTTCTTCCTTCAATCCAATGAACATTTTATGAAGCCAATCTACAAATTGGTACTTACTTTTTGACTCATTTAAACTAGTCTCCATTGCCTTTAAACCAAATACCTTAATAATAAAATAAAATACGGCAACGGTTGTAAACGTAAAAATCAAAAAGGAAGAGCTATAGGCAGAAAGAATTACTAAACCAAAAACGATACTAATTATAGCAAAAGTTACATCCAATAAAATCTTTGAAACCCCTTTTTGTAGAGAAAGAACGTCAAAAAATTGATTTAACTTACTTGGCATGTAGGTCTGTAAAAACTCATCTTTCGTAAGTTTTTGGATTTTCTCTGAGAATCTAACACTAACATAAACCAATATACTTTGCTGTATGGTTTCAGTAATCCTTATTTGCCATAATTGAAAAATTCCAATAAATAAAACAGACGCAATAGTTAAACTACAAAGTAAAATCAAAGAAGATGACATTTCACCGGCCATAGTATAAGTAACGATTGCCTGAATTCCAAGTGGCACCATTAAGTAAAACACACCTTGCAAAATTGCTAAAACATATATCTGATTAATGAATTTATTAAATGGCTTAATTAACTCTAGAAGTTTCCTAACTGAATTCATTGAAATAAGATTTTAACAAAAATAACAAAATTAGTTGATGCAAAATTAGTAAAATAACAATCTATAATAGTAATACTATTATAAATATATGTTAAAATATTATTTATTATATTTGTGCTATCAATTTAGCCAACATGCAATTCGAAGTTAGTATTAAGATGAACGAAAAGCTCTTCCTAAGAGATCCTCAGAGCTCTGTGTTAGGGAAAAGCATTGTAAAGGAGGCCTTAGCACTTATTAACGAGTTAGGATTTGAGGAATTCACCTTTAAAAAACTCGCGCAGCATACTAAAACAACTGAAGCAAGTATTTACAGATATTTTGAAAACAAACACAAACTTTTAGTTTATCTTATTGCTTGGTACTGGAGTTATATGGAATACAAAATTGTATTTGGCATTCAAAACATTAAAAGTCCAGAAGAAAAACTCAGATTAATAGTTAATTTGCTTGTAAACCCGGAAAAAATAAAAATTAGTAATCAGCAATTAGACGAAAAAAAACTTAATAAATTGGTTGTTGAAGAGGGTTCAAAATCATATTTAACAAAGCATATTATCGAAGAAAACAGAGACAAGCTTTTTAAACCTTACAAGGACTTATGTGGGCTATTTTCAAGTATTATAGTCGAATATGCTCCGTCATTTAAATTCCCTCAATCACTTGCAACTACAATATTAGAAACATCTCATTCACATAAATTTTATTCAGCAAATCTACCCTCACTTTCCAATATCAAATCAGGTGACAATAAAAAATTCGTGGAATACCTTGAAATAGTAATCTTTTCAGCCTTAAAGTAACACTTAGAAAATCTCGTTTACACAAATTCTATTAGCTAATAAAAATCAGCTTTTCCTTAAGAAATAATAGTTAATTTAGCGTCAAAACTTAATTATGTCACGTCCACCAGTAAATTATGGAGATTACCTCCAATTAGATAAAATATTAGATGCCCAACTTCCTGAAAGCGATAAGGAAAATTTGGAAGCGCATGATGAAATGTTATTCATCATTATTCATCAAGCTTATGAAGTTTGGTTTAAACAAATCCTTCATGAAATTGATAGTTGTTTAAAATTAATGAGTGGTGATACTGTTAAAGATAACTCACCAGATTTACAAACCATTGTTCATAGAACAAGTAGAGTTGGTACTATCTTAAAAGTATTAGTTCAACAAATAGATATATTAGAAACAATGACTCCAATGGATTTTCTTGATTTCAGGGATTTGTTGCGTCCTGCATCTGGTTTTCAAAGTTGGCAATTTAAAATAATTGAGGCTAAATTAGGATTAAAATTTGAGCAACGTCACGGACAAAATTATTATGTTTCTCAATTGCGCCCAGCTCAAGTTGAAATGATTAAAAAAATTGAAACAGAGCCTTCATTAATTCAACTGTTAAATGTATGGTTAGAAAGAATGCCGTTTTTTGAAAACGAAGAACTTTGGAAAAATTACACTAAATTATTTGATAACAATACTAGCATCCATGATTTCTGGAATGATTACAAACATGTTTATGCAGAAGGATTAGTAGATGGCGAAAAACAACAAGTGGATGTGTTTGAACAATTATTTTTTTCAGATAAACATGAAGATCCCGACAAACAATTAAGTCCTAAAGCAATGCGTTCAGCGTTGTTTATAATGCTTTATAGAGGTTATCCATTACTACAATATCCTTATCAACTATTAAACAATTTACTTGAAATTGATGAGCAAATGGCTACTTGGAGATTTAGACATATTAACATGGTGCACCGTATTATTGGTATGCGAGTTGGTACTGGTGGCAGCACGGGAAAAGATTATTTAATGGGTGCTTTAAACAAGCATTACATTTATAAAGAAATAGCTATGTTTACTAGTTTCCTTATTGAAAGAAGAAGACTCCCGAAACTAAGCAAGGAACTTGAAAGTAAACTAGGGTTCGTAAGTTAAATCAAATAGCATGTTATTTACGAACAAATTTTTCTAAATTTGTTCGTAAAACTGCAACTTATCATGACTAAATTTATTTTCTCAATTACTCTTCTTTTTTTAACATCTAATGTGTTTTCGCAAGTTGAAGGGGATTTATCTGAAGCACGCAAAAAAAGAGAGAAATCAAATTATTTAGAGGCAGCTAAAATTTATGCTGAATACTTAAGCAAAAATCCTAATAACAGAGAAGCGACTAATGAATACGCTGATTTACTTTTTTTTGAATTAAAAGATTACAAAAGTGCTGAACCGTTTGTAAAAAAAGTTTTAGCTTATAAAGAAGATACTATAACGTATGGGTATGCTCGTGCTAAATGCGAATACTTTTTAGGCAATACAGAAGAAGCACTCATTATATTAAAAAAAGTACAGCCCCTTGTTCCGAATAAAAAAGAAAACGATGCAATCATTACTGACATAAAAAAAAGCATTGCTTCAATTGAATATTATAATGCTAATAAAAGCAAACTCGCTTCAAAATATCTTCACGTAGTTAATCTTGGAAACCATGTAAATTCTGCTTATGCAGACTATGTGCCAGTAGTTGACACCAAAGAAAACTTTGTAATGTTTACTTCAAGAAGAAAAAACGAATTCAATACAAAAGTAGATTTTGAAGATGATATGTTTCATGAAGACATGTACATGTCTAAAAGAAAAGGGCATGATTTTGACACCGCTGTTGCATTGCCTTACGAATATGCAGAAGTAAAGGATGTTGGAAACTCAAAATCGCATGAATCGATGGTTTCTCTTTCGCCTGACGGCAAAATACTTTTTATTTTTAAAGAAGGTACTTTATGGAAATCAGAACTAAACAATGATAAATGGTCGGTTCCTGTCAAACTCGAAAAAAGTATAATTTCAAACGATTATGTAAACCATGCAACAGTTACTGAAGACGGTAAAACAATTTATTTTACCTCCGAAAAAAAAGGTGGATTTGGTAAACTTGATATCTACTACTCAACAAAAAAAACAGATGGAAGTTGGACTAATTCAGAAAATATTGGTAACATAATAAACACTAGTGGAAATGAACAAAGCCCTTACATTAGCCACGATAAAAAAACACTTTATTTTTCTTCAGAAACTTTACCTGGATTTGGCGGTTACGATATTTTTAAATCAACATTTGATGGAAAAAAATGGTCGAAGCCTGAGAACTTAGGTTTACCATTTAACTCTGTTGCCGATGACATTTTCTTTGCTCCTAAAGATGATTTCTCAGAAGGTTTTTTATCTACTAACAGAAATGGAACAATCGGAGATTTTGATATTTATCGTTTCTACTTCAACAATGTTACCGACTTTGACAAGAAAGATTTAATTGTTATAGATAACTCAGACACAAGCGCAAGCTTTGGAAAAACAAATACTGTTAGCTTAATACAAAACTTAGCAAAAGATCCGCACACAGAAAATTTGTTTTATAGAGTAAATGATACTTTAATTTTAACCAATGCATCGCAGGTAGAAAATTTAATTAAAATCGGGGCAGTTAAAAAATTAGACATTGAGCAAGTAAAGCAATGCGATACTTGTGTTTACAAATCAACAAACTACTATACCATTCTTAATCCTAAAATTGCCGAAGACACCATTCCTTTAATTGTAAATAACAACAATCCTAACACCAATACAACAGGAACACTTGCTGGCGAAAAAACATTTGTCATCTACTTCGATTTTAATAAAGTCAACGTTTCTACTGAAGCAGAAAACGAACTAAAAGCGGCTTTAACATTTATAAATGCAAACCCTAAACATTCAATCATTTTGACGGGGCACGCTGATACAAAAGGAACCGAATCCTATAATAAAAAACTATCCGAAAAACGTGCAAAAGCTGCTTCTGCTTATTTTAAAAACAATAAAGTAAATAAATCACGCATAACAAAAGTTGACGGAAAAGGAGAAAGTCAACCCGCTGTTGCTTGCCCAGCTGATCCTTGCGATGAAAGCATAAACGCCAAAAACAGAAGAGTAGAAATTAAATTGCTTGAAATTGAAGGCTAAGCCTGTAGCTTAGTTGAGTTTATATAAAATTAATAGCTCTAAAGTTAGACAAAAATAAAAATAACATATTAAAGATTAACAATTTATAGGATATATTTTGTTTAGTTTTTGTACATTTGTATTAAACACTTTTCTGTTCATTAATAAAAATTCTAATGGAATTAGTAAAAAACGAAAATCCCTTTCAAGCTGGCGAATTATTAGCAAAAATAAATTCACCCGCTGACTTAAGAAACCTAAACGAAGACCAGTTAGAACAAGTTAGCAATGAATTGCGCCAATACATTGTTGATTTGGTTTCGGTAAAAGGTGGTCATTTTGGGGCAAGCTTAGGGGTTGTTGAATTAACTGTTGCATTACACTACGTTTACAATACCCCCTACGACCAATTAGTTTGGGATGTTGGTCATCAAGCATACGGGCATAAAATACTTACAGGAAGAAGAGATAATTTTCACACCAATAGAAAGTATAAAGGAATAAGTGGTTTTCCTAAACGCAGCGAAAGTGAATATGATACTTTTGGTGTTGGCCACTCTTCAACTTCCATTTCTGGCGCACTAGGCATGGCAGTTGCAAGTCGTCATTTAAGCTTAAATGATAAACAACATATTGCTGTTATCGGCGATGGGGCTATGACTGCGGGCTTAGCATTTGAAGGTTTAAATCATGCAGGTGTTGAAAACGCAAACATACTTGTGGTACTAAATGATAATTGCATGAGTATCGATCCTAATGTTGGTGCTTTGCGTGAATACCTAACAGATATTACTACTTCTCATACTTATAACAATGTAAAAGATGAAGTTTGGAAATTGTTAGGTAAGCTAAGTACATTTGGAAAAAGCGCTCAAGATATAGTATCAAAAGTGCAATCAGCCGTAAAAACTTCCTTACTTAAGCAAAGTAATCTATTTGAATCACTAAACTTTAGATACTTTGGACCAATTGATGGGCATGATGTTGTTTATCTTACTAAAGTAATGAACGACTTAAAAGATATTCCAGGTCCAAAAATACTTCATGTTATAACACAAAAAGGCAAAGGCTATAAATTTAGTGAAGAAGGAAATCAAACTATTTGGCATGCGCCAGGTGTTTTTAATAAAGACACAGGTGAGATAATTAAAGTAACTCCAAAAACTCCACAGCCACCAAAATATCAAGATGTATTTGGACATACGATTGTTGAGTTAGCAGAAAAGAATAATAAAATTATGGGGGTAACCCCTGCAATGCCTTCAGGATGTTCGTTAAACATTATGATGAAAGCAATGCCCGACAGAGCTTTCGACGTTGGTATTGCCGAGCAGCATGCTGTAACTTTTTCGGCAGGCTTGGCAACACAAGGATTAATTCCATTCTGTAACATCTACTCTTCTTTCATGCAACGTGCATACGATCAAGTAATACACGATGTTGCATTGCAAAATTTACATGTTGTATTATGTTTAGATAGAGGTGGATTAGTTGGTGCAGACGGACCAACACACCATGGAGTTTACGATATTGCTTATTTCCGCTGTATTCCTAAAATGGTTGTTTCATCTCCAATGAATGAATCGGAATTAAGAAACTTAATGTACACAGCTCAGTTACCTGAAAATGCATTACCATTCAGTATTCGTTATCCACGAGGAAACGGTGTAATGACCGAATGGAAAACACCTTTCCAAAAAATTGAAATTGGTAAAGGAAGAAAATTAAAAGATGGTAATGATTTAGCCATTTTAACTTTCGGTCCAATAGGAAATACTGCTAAAACAGCAATTGAAAAAGCTGAACAAGAAGGTTTATCAGTTGCACACTATGATATGCGTTTTGCAAAACCAATTGATGAAGAAATGCTTCATGAAGTATTTGCAAAGTTTAAAAAAATAATTACCATTGAAGATGCTTGTATTATTGGTGGTGTTGGAAGTGCAGTGATTGAATTTATGAGCGACCACGGATACAATGCGCAAGTAAAACGTTTAGGTATTCCAGATGAATATATCGAACATGGAGAACCAGCTGAGTTGTGTGCAGAGTGTGGTTTTGATGAAGATGGGATTCTAAAATCAATTACCGAATTACATCAAGAAAAAAAGCAAGTTCTTACAAAAAAAGCAATGTAATTTTTTCTTACCATGCTTGAAGTATCTTATCTAAAAAGCATTAAACAACAATTTGAGTACTACAAAGTACTTGGAGAAAAAGCTATTGAGCAATTAGAAGAAGAGCAGTTATTTATTGCACTTAACGAAGATTCAAACAGTATTGCAACTATTGTAAAACACATAAGCGGAAACATGCTTTCTCGTTGGACAGATTTTTTAAATAGTGATGGTGAGAAAGAGTGGAGAAACCGTGATGCTGAATTTGAAAACGACATTAAAACAAAATCAGAATTACTCTTAACTTGGAACAAAGGTTGGAATTGTTTACATGAAGCAATAAATCCATTAAATGAAGAAGACCTTTCAAAAATAATTTACATCCGCAACGAAGGTCACACGGTTACCGAAGCAATAAACCGCCAATTAGCGCATTATCCTTATCATATTGGTCAAATAATATTTTTGGCCAAGCTTTTAAAAAAATCAGAATGGAATAGTTTATCCATTCCTAAAAATAATTCAGCAAATTACAATGCCAATAAATTCTCCCAGAAAAAAA
>CANJJP010000031.1 GCA_947474485.1 Bacteroidota bacterium
GGTGGAAGCAACGCTGTTAATCATATGTTCCGTCAAGGAATTAAAGGCGTAGATTTCATAGTATGTAACACCGATAAGCAAGCTTTAGAAGTGAGTCCGGTAACAAATAAAATCCAATTAGGGTTTCAATTAACCAAAGGTTTGGGTGCAGGTTCTATTCCAGAAATGGGAAGAAACTCAGCATTGGAAACAATTGATGATATACGTAAATATCTTTCTGATGGAACGCAAATGGTTTTCATCACTGCTGGTTTAGGTGGTGGTACTGGAACAGGTGCCGCTCCAATCATTGCATCGGTTGCAAAAGAAATGGGTATTTTAACTGTTGCAATTGTAACATTGCCTTTCACTTTCGAAGGTAAAAAACGTAAGCAACAAGCGGATGCTGGTTTAGAAGAATTAAAACAGTATGTAGATACCTTACTAGTTATTTGCAATGATAAGTTGCGCGAGATTTATGGTAACTTAAAAATGAGTGAAGCATTTGCTCATGCAGATAATGTATTAACTGGTGCTGCTAAATCTATTGCAGAAATCATCAGTTTAAATCTACATATAAATGTTGATTTTAATGATGTAAAAACAGTAATGAAAGATAGTGGTGTTTCTATCATGGGTACTGCTTCTGCTTCGGGTGAAAAGCGTGCTGTTAGAGCTGTTGAAGCAGCTTTAAATTCTCCTTTATTAAATGATAACAATATTCGTGGTGCACGCCACGTGTTATTAAATATCATGAGCGGAAGCGATGATATCTCTATGGATGAGTTTACAGAGATTACAGATTATATACAAGAAGAAAGTGGATATAGTGCTGAGTTAATTACAGGTTACGGTATCGACCAATCTTTAGGAGATAGCGTTAATGTAACTATTATTGCAACAGGTTTCCAATCAAATATCCCAACAGGATTTGAGCCAGCTAAAAAATTAGAAAGAGAAGTTGTTACACTTACTGAAGAAGTAAAAACTCCAGTTCAAGAAATAGTTCAAACAACTATTATTGATGTTGTTGAGGAAGTGAAAAATGAAGCTGAACCTTTCATTATTACAAAAAACGAAACTCCTGTTGTTGAAGCTGTAGTAGAACCAGTTCAAGAAGTTGTTGCAGAGGTTAAGTTGGAATTAGAAACTCCTGAGATGTTTCAATTTACTGCTGAAGCAGAAGCTCCAATTGTAAATGAAGTAGGTGAGAATAATAACTCAATTGAGTTTGTTATCAACGAAATCGAAACTGAATTTTCTGCAAGTGTTGAAGAAAAAGTAGAGGAGCCAAGTTTTACAACATCTGTTTCTGAAGAAATCGTTTTCAACGAAATTAAATCTGATGTAACAGGAAAAGTTGAAGAGCCTATTGAGGATATGACAACAGAGGAGATTGCTCGTTTCGAAAGAGAGGAGAAAATCAAAGCTGCTCAAGAGCGTATCAAAAAATTAAAGGATCTTTCATTAAAAATGAAAAGCCCAGAAGGTTTATATGAGTTAGAAAAAGAACCATCTTTTGTTCGTCAGAATATTAAGATCGAAGATTCTAATTACTCTACCGAATCTAATGTTTCTCGTTACACTTTATCAGAAGGTGATGACAAGAAAATGGAGATTAAACCAAACAATCCTTTTTTACACGACAACGTAGATTAATCGTTTTACTTTGAACAATAAATGAGAACAAGGGAGCTGAAAGGCTCCCTTTTTTTGGCTTCGAGTGCCTCAGTCAACAAAGTGGATCTAGAATCAAGAAAATCGAATTGTCACGCAGAGCGCTGCCGAGACAGGGCTTGTTATAATGTAATTGGTAAGATTTTTTCAATCGAAATCACGCTAAATAAGTTCTTGACTTCGCTCGAAGTGACATGCGAAATGAATCTAAAACTTTTATCAATTCCAAAATTCCATATCTTCACACAAAAAATAAATTTTATGTTCTCTTCTAAGTGTTTTTTACAAATCGTTTTATTAGTAAGCCTTTTATTCTCTTCTTGTAAAGATTTTCAGGAAATAAATGTGAGTAAGATAGATGGGTTTAAAGTGAAGAGCCTTACTCAAGAGGGAATTAGTGGTGAGGTAAAAGTGAAAATAAAAAATCCAAACCCAATTGGCTTTAATGTTTATCGTTCGAGCTGCGATGTGTATTTTGGCGATTTGTATTTAGGCAAAGCAAAACTTAAAAAAAGGATTAGAGTGGGAGCAAACTCAGATTCGGAGCACACCTTTAAATTGGAAGGAAAGTTTAAAGATATGTCTTTGCTGCAATTAACAAGCTTATTAAGTGGAAAGTCAAAAAGCCTTGTATTAAAAGGTAATTTAAAAGTGGGGAAGTTTTTTTATAGAAAGAATTTCCCAATTGATAGGAAAGAAAAAATTGATTTAGGGAAATAAAATTGCTGCTGTTTATCGGTTTAGTAACTCTGCTAACAAGCTAATACTAATAACTTTCACATACGAGTGTAACAAAACACCCATTCCTGTCGTAAAATTGATTAAACAAATCCTAATGTTATGTCGGAAGCTGAAATCATAGTGCAATGTCAGCGCAACAACAAAGATGCTCAACGCGCTTTGTTTGAACTTAATTTTCCGAGACTCATGCAAATGAGTATGCGTTATTCTAAAAACAAAGATCAAGCCAAAGCCATGTTAAATCAAGGTTTTGGTAAGATATTAAGTAATCTTTCTGTTTTTCAAAAAAGTGAAACACCATTTGAAACATGGATGAAAGAAGTGTTTATTGAAAATGCAGTTCAATTTTTAAAAGCTCAAAAACACGAATACTACGTAACAACTACAGTTCGTGTGGAAGACAAAAAAAGATCAGGCGACCTCTTTAATCAAATTGAAAACTTAGATCCGAATGATATCGAAGAACAAGAGTTGCTTAAGTCTATTCAAGCTTTGCCGCCTTCATTCCGTTCTATGTTTAATATGTGTATGATAGATGGTTTGGATTTTAAAAAAGCATCAGAAATTTTAGAAGTAAGTGAAGATACAGCAAAGAATAATTTAGAGAAGGCAACTTATCAGTTGCATCAAAATATTCGTAACATTCAAAAAGGATTCGCATGAGTAACAACTATTCTAAACAACTAAGTACAGAGCAGATTACTCAGAAACTGGATAAACTGCATTATCATTTCGATGATCAATACTGGAACGACTTTAGTCAACAGTATCAAGGTAATAGAATGCAAGCTGTGAAAATGCAAGCCAAGTTTAATCCTTATTTTTTGGCAATTCCTGTTGGCTTAATTCTGATTGTATCAATTATATATGTTTCTATAATCAATATGCATTCTGAGAATGTTGCAAAGGAAGCAATTGTTTCGAGCGAAAAAGAAGTTGCACCCATTGTAAAGCCTCCTGTTGAAGAACCAAAAAAGGTTGTAGTTACATCTTTAGTAATAGATACTGTTAAGCCTGAAGAAAAAATTATTGAAGAACCAAAACCAATTGCTGTTGAACAAACGGCGAAGGTAAAAGTAAAGCCAGAAAAGAAAAGCACAAAGGTAGTTTCGGTTGATAGTGTTAGTAATAAAGAATCAGCTCGAATAAAGTCAATGGATGAAAGCGGGAATACTACAATAAAAAAGAAGAAGAAAAAGAAGAGACGTAATTCAGCCTTATCTAATGATGCCTTTAGTCCAAATGTAGAGGAAGACAATATAGTAATTCCAGAAAACTAATTTACTTCAATAACCCCCAAGTCTTTGGTTCCCTTGCGAATTATCTTTAAAACCTGCGTTTAATTTAAATACAATAGAGTAATTAAGTTTACATCTTATGTTTTTATTGTTGAGCTGGGCGGGTTCCCAAACAGTGTTACTCATTACTCTAATTGCCTCCTCTTGGCAGCCACCACCTAAATATTTCTCGATATTTATATTTGTTATTAACCCATTAGGCTCAACAATAAAACTTAGTACAACGGTTCCTTCCAGGCTTTTTATTTTTGCTTCCTGCGGATATTCTAATTCGCTAGCAATGTATTTTAATAGCGAATCTTTTCCATATAAAAATGATGGAGTTTTATCTACTTTTTCGTGGATAATAAATGAGGTGTCGCAGGGTAAGCTGTAAACATTAGTGTTTGCCTTATTTCGTCTCTTAAGTGATTTTTTATATTTATTTATTGAGAAGGGAATATCAATATAAGATTCATAGGCAACAGGTGTAGATTGTTTGATTGCAGGAAACCAAAGAAGTAATTTAAATAAGCGTATTGCTTCATTATCTAAGTTACTATTTATGCCTTTGGCAATTGAATACTGTTTAATTTTCCCTTTTTCGTCGCAGATGAATTTTATACTTACAATTCCTTCTGTTTTATTTTTTAATTCTTCTTCAGGATAAATAAGTTGTTCGTCAATAAAACGTTTTAATTCCTCTTTACCTCCGTAATTTTCGGGCACTTGATCAACCCCGCTATTCAGAAAAGGAAGTGTTACAATTTGCGCATGAGTAAAACGGAAAAGTAAACTAACAACTATGAAGAAAATTATTTTCATTAAAAGAATTTTGCAATGGCATCTCTAAACCAAGTGGGCGGTTGACAGGGTTTGTTGGATTTTTTGTCGATAAAAACGAGTGTTACTTTTCCTGTATTTAGTAGTTCTTTATTTGAATTGTAGCATTCGTAATCAAAAGTAATTCTTACAGATGGCATTTCTTTAATGGTGGTTACAATGGTAATTTCATCGTCATAAAATGCGGGTTTTTTGTAATTTATGGTTAACTCAAGCACTGGGAGCATAATGCCTTTTTCTTCCATGTCTTTATAGCTGAAACCAAGTTTGCGTAATGCTTCCACACGACCAACTTCGTAATATTGAGCGTAGTTTCCATAATAAACATATCCCATTTGGTCGGTTTCTGCGTACCGCACTCTTAGTGTTGTTTCTTTCTTTACCATTGATACAAATATACGGGGAATAAATGATAGAAATTAAATTTTCGGTATAGCTAAACAATCTTATTTTTGTTCTATAAAATGCGATTCGTTTTTATCATAACAGTTCTTGTTCTTTTTTCATGAGTAAGCAAGAAAAAGTATTCTGATGCAATAGATTAAAGCAAAACATTAAGTGAAGAAAAATCTTCTTTGGAGAGGTTCTGAATAAACTTGCATTGGAGAATAACAGTTTAAAACTAGAAAATGATTTTTAGATAGTTTAATTCGTGTTGAAAGAGATAAAAATGCTTTAGTTAATTAGAAGGATAATCTCAAACCTAAGGCAAAGAAAAGTAGTTTATCCAAAGTGGATCAAGCAGATAAAAAAGTGTTGTTTATTTACAATTTTACTTATTATGTTTCTTGGCCAAAGTTTAGCGCTGATAAATTTTTAATTGGTTTTTTAGGTAACACAGGTGTTAAAACCATGTTGGAGAATTACACCAAAGGAAAATCTTTTGCAAAAGCTCCAATTGAAGTTCAATCTTATAAAGCTGTAAGTAATTATCAACTGATTTTTGTTTCTGCTGCAGGAGCAGATGATTTTGATAAAATTAAAAAGGAAAATTTAGGTAAAACAGTTTTGTTTATTACCGAAAATACGATGTACAACAAAATTGGCGGCCATATTGTTTTTTTGTGGATGGCGACAAGGTTAATTTCCTGGTAAACAAAGAGGTAATAGAAAAAGCAGGAATGCATGTGAATGCTAAGCTAGTTCATTTCTCACACAATTAGGAATCTGCCTAAAACTGCGCCTAATTGCTTCCGTAGCGCTGGAAATAAAGCGCTCAATTAATATCTGAACTAAAAGTTTTAACACTAAACAAGTCAAGCAATTCACCTTTTTCAGATAATTTTATAGCAGATAAATTATTTCCTAAATAAGCACCGCTGTCAACATTCCAGCAATTGCTTTCTTCCATGAAAAGCGGTTTTTTGTTTTTATGAGGCGTATGTCCAATAACTTGAATTTTTTGTAGTTTTTTAATTTGGCCTTTGTTCCATAGTAAGCCATCAGCATGGTTTTCATCCATGCAAAATAACGAATTGCTAATTCCTGCATGAGAAATAAACAAATGTTCATTTTCCCAGCAATTAGGAAGTGATTTAAACCAATTAATATCCTCTTGTAAATCTCTTCCTTCCAAATGATATTGCCAATAAACCGATTTTCCAAATTTATTAAACCATTTTTTTATTTCAACACCTTCATAATGGCGAATAGCCATTAATTCATGATTGCCTTTTAAAAAAATTGCCCCGTGGTTTTTTTTTAATTCTCTGCACAATTTTATAGTCTGCGGGTTATGGTTTCCTCTATCAATGAGGTCGCCCACTTGTAT
Source organism: Bacteroidota bacterium (assembly GCA_947474485.1). Lineage (GTDB taxonomy): Bacteria > Bacteroidota > Bacteroidia > B-17B0 > Aurantibacillaceae > JADJDM01. The sequence goes on from CANJJP010000031.1 coordinate 6,289, forward strand.
AAGTAAGTCGGTTTCTTTGTTCCAATAATTTAACAAAGATTTAAAGCTGTTATAACAGCCATGTACGTCGCCAATGATGAATAAGTTCACAATAAGTATTTGGCACGAAAATTACTAAAATAACTTGCGAATATTGATAAAAACACGTTAATTTATAGTAATTAAATAATCGAACATGAAAGCATTTCTAATTACCTGTTTTTGCATCGGAACTTTTGCTTTTGCAAATGCACAAACGGATACCGTAAAAATTAAAGTTGATGAAAATACTCCCGAGTTGGCTTACAACAAAGGACTCGATTTTTTTAAAGTAAAAAATTACGGAGAAGCAATTAATGAGTTTACTAAGGCAATTTCATTAAAAGCCGATTTCGAAAAGGCCTATTATAATCGTGGTTTGGCATATTCTGAGCAAAGTAAGTTAAATGAGGCAATGGCAGATTATAACAAATCAATTGAATTAAATCCGCAAGCCGATTATTCTTTCTTTTCGCGTGGTGAAGCAAATACACAGTTAGAGAAAAAAGCGGAAGCTTATACTGATTACACAAAAGCAACCGAAATTAATGTGAAGCACGCTGATGCTTGGTATAGAAGAGGTGTAATGGATTATGAAGCTAAGGAGTATACAAAAGCAGTGGATGACTACACTAAAGCAATTGAAGCAAAACCAGATTACGCTTATGCATTTAATGATAGAGCAAGTGCAAAATTGGAATTAGGTAAAACAGATGAAGCAATTGATGATTATAAAAAAGCAATAGCTGCAAATCCCACAATGCCTTTCTCACATAATAACTTGGGTAGTGCATATCGCAAGGCTAAAAATTACACTGCTGCAATAGAAACATACACCAAGGCAATCGAATTAAAAAAGGATTATTACATAGCATATAACAACCGCGGAACGGCTAAATTAGAGAATGGCGATTTTAAAGCTTCCATTTTAGATTTTACAAAAGCAATTGAAATAAAAAGCGATTACGCTTTCGCGTATAATAATAGAGCTTCTGCTAACTATAAAAATCGTGATTTTAAGGCCGCGGTAAACGACTGTAATAAAGCAATTGATTTAAATTCAAATTATGGAGAAGCATATTTAAATAGAGGAATTGCTAAAGAAATGCTTAAAGACTTTAAGGGTGCATGTGAAGATTTCAAAAAGGCAAATTCTCTGGGAATTGAAAGAGCTAAGCAGTATTTTGACGTTTGTGAGTAAAAATAGAGTGAAGAAAATTAGTAAGAAGTTAAAAGGAAATACAATGAAATTCAAAAATAAAATACTTCAGTTTGTAATAGTTTGTCTATTAATTGCAGGAAATGCTTTTTCTCAAACAAATGTTGAATTTGAAAAGGATAATTTCAAAGATAAAAAGGATGAGTTTAAAGAAGCTCGTCGTTATTTTAATGATGGCAAAGAATTATTCGAAAAGGGTATGACTGAGTACCTTGCTTATATGAATGGTTTTGCTGCTGAGAACGGTTACTATCCTATAAGTAGAAAAGACTATTTACATATTGACGATGAAGTTTTTACTGCTGCTTTGCCTATGTTAGAGAAAGCACATGCTTTTAATCCAAATAACGCCTTGCTAAATTGGATGATAGGTTTCACAAAATTTCATCATGAACATCAAAGTGAAGCTTGTTTACCTTATTTAAAAAAGGCTAATGAGTTAAACCCAGCTGTTGATCAATATTTACCCTATATCCTAGGTTGGTCGTATCAATTGCATTATAAATGGGACGACGCAGTTAAGTATTATAATGCGTTTAAAAACGGCTTAAAACAAGGAAACATGTATGCGGCTCAATTAGAAGATGTTTCTAAGAAAATTCAAGAATGCATGAATGGAAAGAAATACATGGCTTCTCCTAATCGTGTTTTTATAGATAATATGGGTTCTCGTGTGAATTCTTCATTTCCTGATTACAGTGCTTACATTTCTGCCGATGAATCTTTGTTAATGTTTACTTCGCGTCGAAATACTTCAATTGGTGGTAAACAAGATGAATCTGATCATGGGTTTTTTGAAGATATTTATGTAAGTACTAAAAAGAATGGTGAATGGAGTGATCCAAAAAATATGGGCGCACCAATTAATAGTGAAGATCATGATGCAACGGCTGGATTATCTCCTGATGGCTCAACTCTTTATATATATGCTCATCATGGTAAAGGTGGAGGAGATATTTATGAAAGTAAATTAAATGGTGATAAATGGTCGAAACCTGAAAAATTAAGCAAAGCAATAAATTCTGATAGCCGTGAAACAACTATTACTGAGTGGTATGATGGATCTCAGTTAATGTTTGTGTCAAATAAAAAGGGGGGACTTGGAATGGGAGATATTTACATGTCGAAGAAAGATGCTAAAGGAAAATGGATGGATGGAGTTAATGTTGGGACTCCTTTAAACACGAAATATGCAGAAGAAGGAATTTGTTTAGTGCCTGATGGAAAAACAATGTATTTCAGTTCTCGCGGGCATTCAACAATGGGTGGATATGATATTTTTAAAACAACGTTTGAAAATGGTAAATGGACTGAACCCGAAAATTTAGGTTACCCTGTAAATAGTCCAGATGATGATGTTTGTTTCGTTATTTCTGGTAGTGGGTGCAGAGGTTATTATGCATCGGCTAAGGAGGGTGGTTATGGAGAGAAAGATTTATATATGATTACTTTTTTGGGCCCAGAAAAATCGTTTATGCTTAGTAATGAAGACAATTTAATTGCAAGTATTGCAGAGCCAATTAAAACAGTGCAAGCAGCTGACGCTGTAACTATTGTTTCTAATCCATTAACAATTTTAAAAGGTACCATTACAGATGCATTTACTCAAAAGCCACTAGAAGCAACATTAGAATTAGTAGATAATACTAAAAACGAGGTTATTGCAACGTTTAAATCAAATAGCGCTACAGGTAAATATACCGTAATGTTACCTTCTGGTAAAAATTATGGCATTGCTGTAAAAGCAGAGGGTTATTTGTTTCACTCAGAAAATTTTGACATCCCAAAATCATCGGGTTACCAAGAAATCGTAAAAGATATTCAGTTAAAGAATGTTGCTGTGGGTACAAAAATTATTTTAAAGAATATTTTCTTTGATGTAAATAAAGCAACATTGCGTCCTGAGTCAACTAACGAGTTAGAGCGTTTAATTAAATTATTAAACGATATCCCAACCTTGAAAATCGAAATTGGAAGTCATACCGATTCAGATGGAACAGATGAATCAAATAACAAGCTTTCTCAAGCTCGTTCAGAATCGGTTGTGAAATACTTAACGGATATTGGAAAAATTTCGGTGGACCGACTTCAATCAAAAGGTTATGGCGAAACTAAACCAATAGCACCTAATGATACCAAAGAAAACAAACAGCAAAACCGTCGTTCGGAGTTTGAAATTTTGAGTAAGTAATAAGTTCGAATCATTAATTAAAACGCACCTTAACAAAATTTAAGGTGCGTTTTTTTATTCTGTGAATTGCATAGTGTACATTTATAAGTAAATAATTCTCTATGCGCAACTACTTTAGCTTGCTTTATTCAAAACGAATGATTCGTTTTGTTTATTTTCCTTCCTTTTTCGCAATTGTTTTTGTTTTCATTTCTAATTCATGGGTAAAAAA
>CANJJP010000032.1 GCA_947474485.1 Bacteroidota bacterium
AATGTTGGAGTAAGTCAAATAATTACAAAGTATTATAGTAAAGACCCTAAAAAATTCGTTGATAAATTAAAGTCTTTCAACCTAGATAAGTCAATAGGATTAGGTATTCCAGGTGAAGGAAAACCTAAAATAAAAAATGTTGGCACAAGTGAGTGGTATGGTACAACCTTACCTTGGATGTCGATTGGTTATGAGGTTGCAGTAACGCCGTTGCAAACTTTAACGCTTTATAATGCCGTTGCAAATAATGGAGCAATGGTTAAACCGCGCTTTATCAGAGAGATTCAACATAATGGGAAAACGATAAAAACATTTAGCCCCGAAATAATAAATGAACAAATTGTAAAACCTTCAACAGCTAAACTTGCACAAAAACTCTTAGAAGGTGTTGTTGAAAATGGTTCGGGTAAAGGAATAAACATTACTGCGTTTAAAGTTGCAGGCAAAACAGGTACAGCACAAATTGCTGTTGGCGGAAAAAATTATGGCTCTGTTGGAAATCGCTCTTACCAAGCATCTTTTGTTGGCTATTTTCCAGCACACAAACCATTGTACTCTTGCATCGTTGTTATTTATAATCCTAAAGGAAATTATTATGGCGGTTTGGTTTCTGCCCCTGTGTTTAAAGAGATAGCTGAAAAAGTGTATTCGAGTAGTTTAGATTTTCAACAAGAAATTAATTACAAGAAACCGTTGCTTACAAAAACACCTGATTTAATTAAAACAAAACGCGAAGACGCAATTAGAATTTTAACGGATTTAAATATTCCTTACTTAGCTTCTATGGATGATTCGGAGTGGATTTCGAAAGGACAAGATTCAACCAAAGTAACAATTACAGGAAATAGAATTGAAGGAGAATTAAAAAAAGGGGTAGTGCCTAGTTTGTTAGGATTATCGGCTAAGGATGCTTTGTACTTATTAGAGAATAATGGTATTGGTGTAAGATTAAATGGTATTGGAACCGTAAAAAAACAATCATTGGAAGCAGGTACAAAATATTTTAAAGGGTCGATGATAACCTTAACACTAGGGTAAGAATATGAAGTTATTAAAGGATATATTATATAAAACTGGTCTCGAAGAAATTCGAGGCACAACAAACATCGCAGTTTCTGCAGTTTTGTTCGACTCAAGAAATACAAGAAAAGATTGTTTGTTTGTTGCAACAAGAGGAACTAGCGTTGACGGGCATTTATTCATTAATAAAGCTATCGAAGGCGGGGCAAATGCTATCGTATGCGAAGAGTTTCCTAATGAGCAATTTGAAAATATTACATATGTAAAAGTAAAAGATGCTTCCTATGCATTGGGCATAATGGCTTCTAATTTTTACGATGAGCCATCTACTAAATTAAAATTAGTTGGAGTTACTGGAACAAACGGAAAAACAACTACTGTAACATTACTTTATAATTTATTTAAATCACTTGGGTATACAGTTGGCTTAATTTCAACTGTTCGTAATAAAATTCATAACGAAGTTATTCCTGCTACCCACACAACTCCTGATGCTGTTGCCTTAAATGAGTTGTTAAATAAGATGGTGGAGAAAGGTTGTCAGTATGTGTTTATGGAAGTTAGCTCTCATGCTGTTGTTCAACATAGAATTACTGGAGTAACCTTTGCTGGCGCTGTATTTACTAATATTACTCACGATCATTTAGATTATCACAAAACATTTGATGAATATATCAAAGCAAAAAAAGGGTTCTTTGATAAATTAAATGACGAAGCTTTCGCTTTAACTAACAAAGACGACAGAAATGGATTAGTGATGTTGCAAAATACTTCTGCTAAAAAACATAGCTACGCATTAAAGAGCATTGCAGATTTTAAATGCAGAATCATCGAAAATCATTTGCATGGTTTGTTTCTTAACATTGATGGGCAAGAAGTATGGGTTAAGTTAATCGGAAATTTTAATGCTTATAATGTATTAGCGGTATACGCTACAGCTGTTTTATTAAAACAAGATAAAACAAATGTGCTGACTGCACTTAGTACATTAAATGCAGTTGAAGGAAGATTCCAACAATTAAAATCAACTACTGGTATTACAGGAATAGTTGATTACGCTCATACACCTGATGCATTAAAAAATGTATTAGAGACAATCAAAAGTTTACGCACAGGAAATGAGCAAGTAATTACACTTGTTGGTTGTGGTGGAGATAGAGATGCTGCAAAGCGTCCAATCATGGCGCAAATTGCTTGTGAGTTAAGTACTAAAGTAATTCTTACATCTGATAATCCGCGTAGCGAAGATCCAGAAAGTATTTTGGATCAAATGCAAAAAGGAATCGACCCAGTTGAAATGAAAAAGACGTTGCGCATTAGCGATAGAAAAGAAGCAATACGTACAGCATGCTCATTAGCAAAACCAGGAGATATTATTTTGATTGCGGGTAAAGGACACGAAAATTATCAAGAAATAAAAGGAGTGAAACATCCATTTGATGATTTCGAAATTTTAAAGGAAACAACTAAAGATTTAGATATATAATGTTATACTATTTATTTACATGGCTTGATAAGCAATTCGATTTTCCGGGAGCGGGAGTGTTTCAATACATTTCGTTTCGTGCAGCAATGGCAGTTATTGGTTCATTAGTGATTTCGCTTTTGTTCGGAAAAAAGATTATCAATTACATTCGCAAAAAACAAATTGGCGAAACAGTTCGTGAACTTGGATTAGACGGACAAACACAAAAAGCAGGAACGCCAACAATGGGCGGATTAATTATTCTTGCTGCTATCATCATCCCAACTTTATTGTTCGCGAAACTAAATAACGTTTATATTATTTTAATGTTGGTTTCAACAGTATGGCTTGGTGCAATTGGTTTCTTAGATGATTATATAAAAGTATTTAAAAGGAACAAAGAAGGTTTAAAAGGAAAATTTAAAGTTATTGGTCAAGTCGGAATTGGTTTAATTGTAGGAATTACACTTTATTTCCATCCAGATGTAACAACTAAGGATCGTATTTCTACTAGTGGGCAATCTTCTTATTCCATCGATGCTGCTATTACAAGTAAAAAGGAACTTCAGGTCCCAAAGTATTCAGAAGAAGAAACTAAATCTATCAAAACTACAATTCCATTTGTAAAAAATAATGAATTCGATTACAATGTAATTGTACGCTGGATTTGTGATGATTGCAACAAGTGGGGATGGATAGTTTTTATTCCAATGGTAATATTAATTGTAACAGCTGTTTCAAACGGAGCAAATATAACTGATGGTATTGATGGTTTAGCAACGGGTACATCTGCTATCATCGGAACAACACTTGGGATACTTGCATACGTATCTGGTAACACTGTTTTTGCGGATTACTTAAATATAATGTACATACCGCATTCCGGGGAGCTCGTAATTTTTATTGCAGCCTTTGTTGGAGCGTGCATTGGTTTCCTTTGGTACAACTCTTTCCCTGCACAAGTATTTATGGGCGATACTGGAAGTTTAGCATTAGGAGGTATAATAGCGGTGTTCGCAATTGCAATCCGTAAGGAATTATTAATTCCAATCCTGTGTGGAATTTTCTTAATTGAAAACGTTTCTGTTATCATGCAGGTTTATTATTTCAAGTATCAAAAGAAAAGAAGAGGAATCGAATTTGCAAAAGCAAATCGTTTATTTAAAATGGCACCTCTTCACCATCATTATCAAAAAGTTGGGTTTCATGAATCAAAAATTGTTTCTCGTTTTTGGATTATCGGAATCATGTTAGCGGTATTAACCATTGTTACTTTAAAATTAAGATAAGAAGTGAGTAAACGAATCGTCATATTAGGAAGTGGTGAAAGCGGAGTAGGTGCTGCGGTATTGGCTCAGGCTAAAGGCTTCAACGTGTTCGTTTCTGACAAAGGAACAATAAAAGATAAATACAAAAAACAATTATCAGAAAACAATATTCCCTTCGAAGAATTGCAACATACAGAAGACAAAATTTTAAATGCGACTGAAGTAATTAAGAGTCCAGGAATTCCTGATAAAGCAGACTTAGTAAAAAAGCTTCGTTCTTTGAATATACCTGTTATTTCTGAAATAGAATTTGCAGGTCGTTATACAAATGCAAAGAAAATTTGTATCACTGGAAGTAACGGTAAAACAACAACAACATTATTAACTCACCACATTTTACAAAAGGCTGGTTACAATGTTGGCCTAGGAGGTAATGTTGGGAAAAGCTTTGCATATCAAGTAGCAAAAGAAAACTACGATTACTACGTGTTAGAGTTAAGCAGTTTTCAGTTAGATGGAATGTATGATTTCAAAGCTGATGTAGCTGTATTATTAAACATTACTCCTGATCATTTAGATCGTTACGAATACAAATTTGAAAATTACGCTTTATCAAAATTCAGAATAGGACAAAATCAAACCGCAGCAGATTCATTCATTTACTGCGCAGATGACCAAGCTACTCTTGAATATATAAATAAAGTAAAACCAACAGGCAAACTGATTCCTTTTTCTATCAATAAGAAATTAGAAGGAGATGCTGCCTACTTAGAAAACGAAACCCAAATAATAATCAATATAAACCAAAACCAATTAATTATGACAATTGAACAATTAGCATTACAAGGTAAGCATAACGTTTACAATGCCATGGCGGCTTCTATTGCATCTCGTATAGTAGATGTTAGAAAGGACGTTGTACGTGAAAGCATGACGGATTTCGTAAATGCAGAACATCGTTTAGAATTTGTTGCAACCATTAATGGAATTGAATTCATCAACGATTCAAAAGCTACTAACGTAAATTCTGCATGGTATGCATTGGAAACAATGGACAAACCTGTAGTTTGGATTGCAGGTGGAACTGATAAAGGAAATGATTACACGCAATTATTTGAATTGGTGAAAGCTAAAGTAAAAGCAATCGTTTGCTTAGGTGAAGATAATTCTAAAATCATCGAAGCCTTTTCAGGTGTTGTTGATGTAATTGTTGAAGCAAAAACAGCAAAAGAAGCAGTTGCTCACTCATACCAAATTGGTAAAAAAGGTGATGTTGTTTTATTATCTCCAGCTTGTGCAAGTTTCGATTTATTCGAAAACTACGAAGATAGAGGTATGCAATTTAAAGGTGCAGTTCGTGGACTATAATAATTGTTGAATATTGAATTATAAATTTTGAATTAATAAAAATGGTTAGGCTGTTTAATTATCTAAAAGGAGACAAAGTGATTTGGATGGTAGTATTTCTACTATCTATCATCTCCGTTTTGGTAGTTTACAGTTCAAGTAATGCATTGGCTCAAAAAAGTAAATCAGGAAGCAATGAAGCTTTTTTATTCAAGCATTCTGTTCATATTATAGTTGGTTTAGCAATTATGTTTATGGTTCATAAAATGAATTATAAGTATTTGTCTAGAATTTCTCAAGTTGCATATATTATTGCAATTCCACTACTAATATTTACTTTGCTTAGAGGTGTTAGTGCAGGTGAGGCAAAGCGTTGGTTAGAAATTCCTGGAACAGGATTAAGTTTTCAAACTTCTGATTTCGCTAAGTTTGCTTTGATTGCATACGTTGCAAGAGTCCTTACTTTAAAGCAGGATTTGTTAGTTGATTTTAAAGTTATTCTTCGATCATTGCTTTTGCCAATTGGTATTATTTGTTTACTCATATTTCCTGCAAATTTTTCTACCGCAGCTTTAATATTTGTAACCTGTTTATTAATCATGTTTGTTGGGCGTGTTCCGCTAAAGTTTATTTTAGGAATAGTTGGTGCTTGTTTGGTTGGCGCCATTCTGTTTGGAACAATTATTTGGTATAAGCCCGAGATTTTAAAACGTGGTCCAACTTGGAAAGCGCGTATTGAGAATTTCATTAAAGGTGATGCACAAAGCAACTATCAGTCAGAACAAGCTAAGATAGCAGTGGCAAAAGGCGGCGCCTTTGGCGTTGGCCCAGGAAATAGTACACAGAAAAATTTCCTTCCGCAATCAGCATCCGATTTTGTTTTTGCAATTATTATTGAAGAGTACGGCTCCATAGTTGGTTTAATTTTACTCTTTCTCTATTTGATTTTGTTTTTTAGATCAATTAGGATAATGCGAAATACCGAAAAGACATTTGGGGGATTGTTGGCTGTTGGTTTAAGTTTTAGCTTGGTATTTCAGGCATTAATTAATATGGCGGTTGCGGTAAATCTATTTCCTGTAACAGGTCAAACGCTTCCGCTAATAAGTATGGGAGGTACATCTATTTGGTTTACTTGTATTACAATTGGTATTATAATAAGTGTAAGTAAAGAGGCTGATGATACTCAGTCGAGTAAAGAAGATATTGCAGAATTAGCATAAATAAGATAAAGTGAGCAAAAAATTAAAAGTAATAGTTAGTGGCGGAGGAACAGGTGGACACATCTTTCCTGCAGTTGCTATTGCTAACGAAATAAAAAAAATGGTTCCTGATGCTGAATTCCTTTTTGTTGGTGCAGAAGGAAGAATGGAAATGGAAAAAGTTCCAGCGGCAGGTTATAAAATTGTTGGACTTTGGATTAGTGGATTACAACGTAAGTTAACACTTGCTAATTTATCTTTTCCTTTTAAAGTTATTTCGAGTATGTTCAAAGCTCTTAAAATTGTAAAGGAGTTTCAACCTGATGTAGTAATTGGTACTGGCGGTTATGCTAGCGGACCAACGTTGCGCGCTGCTTCAGGTAAAGGAATTCCAACCTTAATACAAGAACAAAATTCATTTCCTGGAATCACCAATAAAATACTTTCTAAAAAAGTAAATAAAATTTGTGTTGCTTACGAAGGAATGGAGCGTTTCTTCCCTAAAGAAAAAATATTGTTTACAGGAAATCCTGTTCGCCAAGATATATCGGGTTTTTCAAATAAACGTGAGGAGGCAATTACTTTCTTTGGTTTAGATGCAAACAAAAAAACAATTTTAATTATTGGCGGAAGTCTTGGTGCACGTGTAATTAATGAAGCAATCGGGGCAGGTTTAGAAGACTTTAATAAAAATAATATTCAAATTGTTTGGCAGACAGGTAAGGGATATATTGAAACGGCTCGTTCGCAAGCTGCAAATTTTCCAATTGCAAAAGTGTTCGATTTTATTTCTCGAATGGATTTAGCTTATGCAGCATCTGATTGCATTATATCACGTGCAGGTGCTAGTTCGGTTTCCGAAATTCAAATCATTGGAAAACCTTGCGTTTTGGTTCCTTCACCAAATGTGGCAGAAGACCATCAAACAAAAAATGCAATGGCTTTGGTAAATAAAAAAGCCGCCTTGTTAGTAAAAGATATTGAAGCAAAGAACACTTTAATCAATACAAGCATTGATTTAATGAAAAACGATGCTTTTCAAGCAGAGTTAAAAGAAAATATTTTAAAAATGGCTATGCCCGGCGCTGCATCCGTTATTGCAAAAGAAGCATTAAAACTAGCAAACTATAATTTGTAATGAGAATTTTTAATTATAAAATGCTTTATTTTCTTGGCGTAGGCGGTATCGGTATGAGCGCACTAGCTAGGTATTTTAATCATTACAAAATTAAAGTGGCTGGTTATGATAAAACCGAAACAGTTCTTACAAAAGAGTTAGTTAAAGAAGGAATAGAAATTCATTACAGCGAAGATGTTGACTTATTAAAGAAACATTTAGCTGGATTAAATAAAGAAGAAGTTCTTATTGTTTATACTCCAGCTGTTCCAAAGGAACATAAAGAGTATGTGTATTTGCTTGAAAACAATTACACCATAAAAAAACGTGCAGAAGTTTTAGGAGATATTACCAAAGAGTACAAAACCATTGCTATTGCAGGTACTCATGGTAAAACAACAACATCTTCGTTGGTTGCTCACATTATAAAACAAGCAGGTTATAACTGTTACGCTTTTCTTGGAGGTATTACAAAAAACTACAATACAAACTTGTTACTTGGTGATGACAAGAAAACCGAGAACACGTATTTGGTTGTTGAAGCAGATGAGTACGATCGTTCTTTTTTAACCTTACATCCCGATTATGCAGTTATTACTAGTGTTGATGCCGATCATTTAGATATATACGGAAACGAACAATATGTTCAGGATAGCTATAGCTTGTTTTCAAAACAAGTTAAAGAAGGAGGTTTTCTACTTGTTAAAAAAAATGTTGATAACACATTGGCGCTCACCGTAAATAGGCAAACTTACGCAGTATCTTTAAATGCGGATTACTATGCGGAAAATATTCGTGTGAGTAATGCAGAGTTCTTTTATGATGTGAAGGCCGGAAACACTGGGTTCAAAGACCTTTTGTTAGGTATACCCGGCGCTCATAATGTAGAAAATTCTGTTGCAGCAATTGCAATTTCTTTAGAGATTGGAATAGAAAAAAGTGTGATTGCAGAAGCGCTTCGTTCTTTTAAAGGTGTGAAAAGGAGATTTGATTACAGGATTAAAACAGATACTATTGTTTATATTGATGATTACGCTCATCATCCAGAAGAGTTGAGAGCAGCCATTACAGCAACAAAGAGTTTATACCCTGATAAAAAAATAACTGGAATATTTCAACCGCACTTGTTTTCACGAACAAGAGATTTTGCGGATGGTTTTGCAGAGAGCTTGGATTTGTTGGATGAAACCATTTTGTTAGAAATATATCCGGCACGCGAAAAACCAATTGAGAATGTGAACTCTCAAATGTTGCTAGATAAAATGAAAAGTTCACAAAAAGAGTTGTGTAGTAAGGAAGAGTTGTTAGAACGATTAAAGAATAAAAAAATTGAAGTTCTTTTAACGATGGGTGCAGGAGATATAGATACACAAATTGAACCTATTGAAAATTTATTATCAAAGCGTTCATGAAAAAGATTAAGTTAAAAAAAATATTAATACTCGTTCTTTGGATTACTGTAGCTTCAGGTATAATAGGCTTGTTGAGCTTTGTTAGCGTAGAAGGTAAAGCTGTAAAAGGAAAAGCAATTAATGTAATCGTAACAAACGAATCTGAAAATTCATTTGTAAACGAAACTGACATTGTTGATTTTCTTAATGAGCGAAACGATTCACTAGTGAATCAGAAAATGAAAGACATGGATGTAAACGGGATTGAAAAATCCTTAAAGGCTCATCCAGCCATTTCAAATGCTGATGTTTCAGTGGATATAAATGGAAACGCTGAAATAAAAATTACACAACGCAAACCTGTCGTGCGTATAATGAATTATTTTGGCGAAAGCTATTATATAGATGATGAAGCAGGGCTTATGCCAATCTCAGAAAATTACACTGCTCGTGTTCCCGTTGCAAACGGATTAATACTCGAGAAGTATAATATGTTTTACAATTATGGAATTCCTCGTATTGAAAAGGATTCATTAATGAAGCAACTGAGTGTGTTAGATGATATTTACGCAGTGAGTAAATACATCAGCGAGGATAGTTTGCTTACTAGTTTAATACAACAATTGTATATAAACACAGATAAGGAAATAGAGTTGTATCCGGCAGTTGGCGGACATAAAATCATCTTCGGAAAAGGTGAGGATATAGAAGAAAAATTTGAGAAGCTAAAAGTATTTTACAGAGAAGGATTAAATAGTATTGATAGTTGGAATAAGTATTCGAGTATAAATTTGAAATATAAAAGTCAAGTTGTCTGCATAAAAAGATAACCCTTCGGCAAGCTCAGAGGGACTGTTTGAAGTAAGCATAATTTGATAAATGAAATTAGAAAATAAAAATAACAATATGGAAGCATCACCATTCGTAGTAGGATTAGATATTGGAACAACAAAAATTGCGGTCATCGTTGGCCGTAAGAATGAGTATGGAAAAATTGAAGTGTTAGCTTTAGGAAAAGCACCTTCGATTGGCATAAAGCGTGGTGTTGTTGTTAACATTGAAGAAGCAATCGGCTCTATAAAAGCGGCTATTGCCGATGTTATGACAA
>CANJJP010000033.1 GCA_947474485.1 Bacteroidota bacterium
AAAACAGATGCAATTTCTCTTTTTGCAATATCGTTTATTAAATAGCTTTCTTCAAATTCTTTCCCCTCTTTAAACGCTTGTTGCCTCGCTGCTCGCAGACAATGTAAATCCTCTGTATCAATAATGCGAATGGCAGCGGGGCAAATTTCGGAAACTCGCCATCCAAATTGTTCTTCTGTAATAAAACGATCAAATAAAACACAATCAGGATTTAATTGTTTTATAAATGTATCAAAACTCGAATTATTAATTTCTATTGCATGCGTTTCGATTCCTAGGTCTTTTGGATCGAAACAAAAATCTGTTTTTGTGGCAGATGATGCAAAGGTAATTTTCCAATTATGGTTTTTAAACACTTCAATTAATTGCAGCATCCTACTCCCAGCTGCCGATGATTTAGGCTCAGGCCAAACTATTCCGATGATTAAGAGGTGTTTAGTTGAATTCATAATACGTTGTAAAAATAAGGAAATGAATGTTAGTTTAATGAAAATAGTGTAGCCAATAAAAAGTTTTTTTATTTCTCCAAATAGGAAAGAATAACTACATTAATTTACTCTTAACTATAATGTTGACTTAATTTACAGGTTATAAATTATCAAACCAAGAACGTTGACGTGGAATACGCACATCCCTTAATGAGGCCGTTTTAAGGTTAATTCCAATAGTATAGCGTTTGTTAAATCCAAAAGGCACCCAATCAATTTTAGCTTCCCAACAGCGTAAATCGCGATAAACATTAAATGAAGTATAACTCACATTACGTGTTGTAAAATCATAACCGCTATTAAAACCAACTTTCCATTTCTTAGTTACATCTATACTACCATTAAAATTAAATTGTTGATTGGGTTTATTTGGAATGTTTTTTTCGGCAAGTAATTCATTATAATTTTTCACAAAAATTATATTATACGAAACATTAAAACTCCAATTACCTGTAGCTATAGCACTTGCCTTTGAAAATACCTGTGGATTAAAGCCAGCATTTACAGCCACTTGTGAACTTACATAGCGCAGAAACTTGCCTTTTTGATCTTGATATGAAATGTTTTTTCGCGCACCCAAACTATCCGTTCCATAAGTATCGAAAACACTTCCTCCCATCAAATCAATGTTTTTCCAAATGCGTGTACGAGCTGTAACATTAATTAAACTCCAATTCAACTCTTTGGCCGCAACATTGTATGAACCATTAACACTCAAGTTTTGAAGTAGTACAATTTTTTTATCTACAAAACCACTATCTGTTTTCTGACGGATTTTTGCTTCTAAGTTATTACTTAAACCATAGGTTAAAAATCCGCCTTCATCACCAATTGGTCCGCCATAAATTCCATTTTCAAAAATGGAATATGAACGACGGTTGCCAAGTGTGTCTGTTTGTGCCATTTTATAAAAGCCCAATTTATCCGATTTTAAATCTGGGTGATAGGTAAACCCTACTGTAGGAATCATAAAATGACGAATTTGTTTTAAACGTTTTGTTTTAAAATAATAATCACCAAAAATTTTTGTTGTTAGGTTAGTTGAGAAGTTAGCGTCAAATCCTGTTGTAAATCCTTGGATTGTATCCTTAACTGCTGAATTAGTTAATGCGTCAAATCTATACTCAGTAGAGTTAAGATAATTAACTGCACTTAAATTAATTGCAGGTGTTAAAGTAAAGTATTTAAATAAGTTTAAATTAGTGCTAATTGGAATGGTGTGCCTAACACCATATTGTATGTTTTCTAAACTTTGTTGTTTAAAAAACAAGGTGTCTTTTGCACGTAAAAAACTTTTTGCTTCTGCTGTATAACTAATTCCAATTTTATCTAAGAAATTTTGTTTGCTGCGAGTTTCATTTTTGAATGGAAAAAAACGCATCGTGTTAAATGTTAGCTCCGGAAAACTAATTTCCATATCATGAGTGACAGTATTTTGGTTGTGCCTTGCGTTAACTGAGATAGCTGAATTTTTAAACGTATAACCATAACTAATATTAGAATAAAAAGTATTAGTTAAATACTGAGTTGAATTTTGAGGATTATATTTGTTATTAAAAGCACTCTGAATATTTACGTTGGCACTTAAGCGCTCTTTAGGATTCCGTTTTGCATCTTGAAAATGGCTCCATGTAACAGAAAAATTATTTAATTTTTGATAACCGAGTGTAGAATTTTGCTCAAATGGTATTTCCTCCTCTCCTAAAATAATTCTCTTGAAAGTTAAGTTTAATGCTCCAGTGTGTTTGTATCTTACATAATATCTATTCGTGGTTTTTAAAGCCCATGACCCACCCGAAAAAACATCACCACGTATTTCCATATCTGTTCTACTATTGATTGGAAAATAAAAACCTGCATTTTCTAAATAAAAACCTTGATTAGGTGATTGTCCAAAACTTGGGATAATAATTCCTGATTTAGATTTATTCTTTACATTCGGAAAATAACCAAACGGTAAACCAATTGGTGTTTTCATTCCGGCAATCTCAACAAACAAAGGACCCGTTACAATTTTATCGTCGGGGATAACCTTAACTTTTGTTGCACGAAAATAAAAGACCGCATCTTCATATTCGCAAGGAATACATTTGGCATTTTTAATTAATAAAACATTATTCGAATCCTTTTTAATTGCTTCACCATAAATAAGCATATCCGCCTGTTCGGTTAACACTCCATAAATTTTTCCCTTTTTAGTTTTGGTATTATAAACTATTTTTTCACAGCGCATTTCACTCTCGCCATCTTTAAATTGTGGCAAACCAACGATATTTCCAATACTATCTTTTACCCCTGAAGCGGATACTAAATTATTCTTATTGTCAATTTCAACGTATCCTGCTTGAAGTATTTTACCCGAAAATTCAACATACGCTTCGCCAAAAAGGAAAATCTTTTGGTTGTTGACCTCAAAGCGTATCGAATCTCTGGCATTATACTTGATTTCCTCTTCAATCACATCACCACTCAACGTATCTTCTCTATTACGAAGTGTATCTTGGGCAAAGGAAAAACAATAAAATAGCATGAACGCAGTTATTAACAATAACCGATTGAAAAGTAATGATATACAAGGCTGTTGCCTCACTGCTTCGTGTTTATTTTTGTTTGGGTATATAAACTTCAAAACTACGTAAAATCCTCCATTTTAGTATATGATAACGCTGCACAAATACATAAAAAAGCCTTTTAGCATACTTATGTGCAGTATCATGTTATTTTCTACTCTTTCCTTTCAACCATTTAAAAAAACATCCGGAGTTAAAATTGTGGTTATTGACGCTGGGCATGGCGGCAAAGACCCTGGTTGTAATGGAGCTATTCATAACGAGAAAGAAGTTACACTTGCTATTGCATTAAAGCTAGGTAATTTAATTGAAGAAAACCTAAAAGATGTTAAGGTTATCTATACACGCAAAACTGATGTATTTGTTGAGTTAGAAGAACGTGCGCAAGTTGCTAATCGCAATAATGCTGATTTATTTATATCTATTCATTGTAATGCTGCTGCCAAATTTGTTACTTATAAAGACAAAAACGGAAAAACTCAATACAAAACCTGGAAAGATAAAAAAGGCAAAATTCATAAAAAAGAAGTCACCAATCCTGTTCCCTATGGCTCAGAAACCTATGTAATGGGTATAAAAAACGAAAAAGGTAAAATGGAAGTTGCAAAACGTGAAAATGCTTCCATGTTATTAGAAGAGAATTACGAAAAAACATATAACGGGTTCGACCCAAGCAGTGATGAGGCTTATATTATCATGAGTTTAACAACTAGTGCTTATGTTGAACAAAGTGCGAAGTTTGCATCTTTAATTCAAAGCGAATACAACAACAAGGCGGGTAGAATTGATAAAGGTGTGCAAAGACAAAGTATTTGGGTGCTTTGGAGAACCGCAATGCCAAGCATTTTAACAGAGGTAGGTTTCTTAACTAATCCAATCGAGGAAAAATTTCTAGGTTCAGAAAAGGGGCAAACATATATGGCGAGTGCAATCTTTAGAGCCTTACGTAATTACAAAAACGAGGTTGAAGGCAAAAACGAAAAGTATAATGACGAAATTGAAAACCAAGAAGCATTAGAAAATGAGAATCTTCTTTACCAAAAAGAACATCCTGAATTAAAAGACGGTTCTGAAACAGATGTAAAAGATATTGTTGCAGAAAATCAAGAACCTCCCATTAACAATGATGATAAAAAGGATATTGAAAAATATAATGCGCTAATTAAAAAAGCAGATGAAAAATTAAAGGAACGTAAGTTAGAAGACTCAAAAAAACTTTACACTCAAGCATTAGACTTAAAAAAAGACGATGCTTATTCAAAACAAAAATTAGCTGAAATCACTAAAATTGAAGTTGATATTAAAAAGGGTGAAGATGATAAAGCTAAAGCAAATGATGCTCAAAATAAACAATACAATGAGCTTATTGCTAAAGCAGATAAATTAACTGCCGACAAAAAATGGGAAGATGCTAAAAAGAAATATCAAGAAGCATTAATCGCAAAACCAGGTGAAAAATATCCTAAACAAAAAATTAAAGAAATCGAAGAAAAACAAGCGGCACTAAGTGAAGCACAAAACGACACTGCAAAAATTAACCCAAAAGATTTAATTAATAATTATGCGGGGCAAACAAAAAAGGATACGTCTAAAAAAACACCTTCAATAAAAGGTGGAATCGAATTTAAAGTTCAGTTTACTTCGTCTGACAAAGAAATTGAAGCAAGTTCAAACAAACTTAAAGGACTTGAAAACGTTGGCTACTACAAAGCTGGCGCTGTTCTTAAATACACAGCAGGAGTTTTTACCAAACCTGATGAAGCAGTAAAATACCAAACAAAAGTACGTGACTTAGGTTACAAAGACGCCTTTATTGTAGCATTTAAAAATGGTGAACGTATTGATTACAAAGAAGCTTTGAAGCAAGTTAAACAGTAATTACTTCTTAATAAATCTTCTATCTGTTAAAGCAATTAAAAAATTCTCTAAGTCCTTTTTTTCCATTTCGCTTAAACCTAATGGTTTTGACAATAAGGAATCTCTATTTACACTATTCGGAACAAACTTATCTGGAGTATCATAATAATCAATTACTTCACGAATTGTTTTAAACATTCCGTTATGCATATATGGAGCAGTAACCAACAAATTACGTAAGCCAGGAGTTTTAAATCTTCCAATATCCTCAGGATTTTTAGTTACCCCATATCGGCCCGAATCGTTTAAATCTTTCCCATTAAACAAGCCAATGTTTCTAAATCTATCAGCTGTAAAATCCGGTCCAAAATGGCAATCAAAACACTTTGCTTTATCATTAAATATCGTCCTGCCCCTCTTTGCAGATTCGGTAAATGAAACAGTATCAATATCTCCCATAAAATCATCAAAAGGAGTGTCGGCAGTTTCCAAAGTTGTTTCATAAGCTGCAATAGCCGTTGTCATATCTTCTATAGTCGCACGCCTTTTAAATAATTTAACGAAAAAAGCATCGTACTGTTTATGACGCTTTAACCTATCTATTGCAACGCTTAGAGGTAAATTCATTTCAACTGGATTTTCTATTGGCCCTTTAGCTTGATCTTCTAATGATTCTGACCTACCATCATGAAAAAAGAAAAAACGATCACCTAAATTCATTGCGCTTGGTGTGTTTCGGTTACCATTTAATGAATCAACTCCAAAACTAAAAGGAACATTATCCGCAAAAGCATGTTCTGGTTTGTGGCAAGATGCACAGCTAATTGTAGAATCAGAAGACAAAATTGGGTCAAAAAAAAGCAATTCACCTAACTCTTCAATGCTTGTGGGTTCTTTAAGAACTACAGCTTGTTTTTCGGGTTTATCCGAACAATTGTATAAACAAACCAAAGAAACCAAAGCAAGAATAAAAAAACACTTTTTCATACGTCAAAGTTATTATGTTTTATATAAAAACTCATTAAAACATTCGAATTTAGGCATGATTATTCTCATTTAACACCAAAAATCGCCAATCATCTATTTCTAATGATAGTTGTACTAAATAGCATTTTCTAATGTAAAAACTTATTCTATATTTGTATTACAATATCTATATATATGCGCTTGCATTTTTTTCTCCTTTTAAGTGTTTTTTTTACTGGTGTTCTCAAGTCTCAAACAGCTAACGAGTATTTCTATTATCTTGATTTAACCAAAGTAAGTGGAGATAAAATTGCTGTAAGATTAATTCCACCCACAATTAAAGAAGAAAAAGCAGTTTTTATGTTTCCGGCCATAATACCAGGTACCTATGCAGTTTATAATTTCGGGAGATTTATAAGTAATTTTAAGGTTACTGGTAAAGATGGTAATGCAATGTCTTTCACCAATGAGAATCCTGATACATACACAATAAATAATCCACAAAACATCGATTTTATCACATATTTAGTTGAGGACACGTGGGATACACAAATTAAAAAAGACTTTGTTTTTGAACCAGGTGGAACCAATATACAGGCAAACAAAAATTATGTTTTAAACAACCATGGTTTTTTCGGGTATTTTAAAGATTATCTTAATCTAAATTTCAAATTAGAAATCACAAAACCAAAAGGATTTTACGCATCAACTGGTTTAACAAACTTGCAATCAGGAGAAGAAAAAGACATCATTAATGTTTTTGGCTATCATGATTTAGTTGATTCACCAATTATGTATTGTTTGCCTGATACAACCTTTATTAATGTTGGTGGAACTAAAGTTTTAGTTTCGGTTTATAGTCCAAACAAAAAAGTAACCGCTAGATATATTGCTGCAAACATAGATTCGGTATTAAATGCACAAAAAGAATATTTAGGAGGGAACTTGCCTGTAGAAAAATATGCCTTTTTAATTTATTTAACTGATTCGATAACAGGTTCAGGAGCAACCGGCGCATTAGAGCATTCGTATTCATCTTTTTACGTGTTGATGGAATCAGAGCCTCAGCAATTAGCACAAACAATGAAAGATGTTGCAGCTCATGAGTTTTTTCATATTGTAACACCATTAAATATTCATTCAGAAGAAATTGGTTTTTTCGATTTCAACAATCCAAAAATGAGTGAGCATCTTTGGTTGTATGAAGGCTTAACAGAATATGCTGCGCATCATGTGCAAGTAAAATATGGCTTAATCAACATTGATAATTTCTTTAATGTAATGCAAAATAAAATGGAAGAATCGCAAAAATATTTTAACGATAGTTTGCCTTTTACATTTATGAGTAAGAATGTGCTTGACTCGGCTTATCACGAGCAATACCAAAACGTTTATGCAAAAGGAGCTCTAATTGGCTTGTGTTTAGATATTATACTACGTTATAACAGTAATGGAAAATATGGAACACAAGAACTCATGCTTGATTTATCAAAACGATACGGAAAAGACAAATCGTTTAAAGACTCTGAATTGTTTTCTGATATTGAAAAATTAACTAGCAAAGAAGTTAGGACATTTTTAGACACCTATGTTGCTGGCAGTAAAACATTGCCATTTGAGGAGATATTTGAAAAAGTAGGATTAAAATACACAAAAAAAGTTCAAAAGAAAATGCTGTCAATTGGAGGGATTGGACTAGGTGTAAATCCTGAAAATGAACGAATCATTATTTTTGACATTTCGGAAATGAATGACTTTGGAAAAGCGTTAAAATACAAAGAAGGAGATGAGATACTTGAATTTAATAATGCTAAGCTTTCATTAGATAATGTGCAAGATGTGCTAGCTAACTATATTTCAACTACCAAAGAGGGAGAAAAACTAACGGTTATTGTTGCGCGAAAAAACAAAAAAGGCAAAGAGAAACAAGTAAAACTAAAGGCAAAACAACGTATGGTTTCTGTAGATATTTATAACAATATTGAAGTAAATAAAAACGCCAATACCAAACAAATTATTGCTCGAAATGCTTGGTTAGGATTAACTGGGAATTAAGATGTCGAAACAAAAGCTGTATTGGATTTGCCAAGTATCTGGGTGGTTTCTATATGTAGTGCTGAACTTACTTTTCTTCGTATTACAAACACCTCTTTCTTTCCCCGATTTCCTCATTTATCTATCGTGGATACCTTCGGGTATAATTATTACACATGTATTCAGAACAATTGTAATAAAAGTAAAGCTTATGCAAGTAAAATTGTATCTGCAAATTCCAATTGTAATCATTGGCTCGTTTATTAACGCTGGTCTTTTTTATTTTGGTCAGTACTTTTTAGAAAAAGCAGTACATGATAGCTCAACTGAATTAGTATTTATAGAAGTAATTGCAAATATTATAAATTATGCATTTGTGTTTTTCTTTTGGAGTTTATCATATTTCTCTTACCATTTTTTATTAAAGTTTACCCAAGCCGAAATGAATAGCTTACGAATGCAAGCAACTATGAAAGAAACAGAGTTGAACAAAATTAAATCTCAATTAAATCCTCATTTTATGTTCAACTCAATGAATAGTATTAGAGCGTTAATAGATGAAGATCCAAGCAAGGCAAAAGAAGCTGTCACTCAATTATCTAATATTTTAAGAAATACATTGATGATGGAAAAAAATAAGTTAATTCCATTTGAAGATGAAATGAAAATTGTGAATGATTATTTAAACTTGGAAAAAATAAGATTCGAAGAGCGCTTAGCTTTTAAGATTGAATCAACGCCAGAAAGTGCTTCCTTTGTTGTTCCCCCATTATTATTGCAAACTCTGGTAGAAAATGGGATCAAGCATGGCATTTCAAAATTAACAAGAGGCGGGGAAATAGACATTCGTTCTTCAGTTAAAAATGATATTTTAACCATTAACATAAGAAACACTGGGGTTTATAATAAAAACAAAACTTCTGATTCTGGATTCGGTTTAAAGAATTCATTAGAACGATTGAATTATTTGTTTGGTGAAAAAGGAACAGTAACAATAGAAAATGAAGACGAAATGGTTTTAACAAAGATTAATATCCCTCGTTCAAAAGAAATTAGGTAATTTGTAAAATAACAAAACTCATTATGAAGGCATTAATTATTGATGATGAAAGATTAGCAAGACAAGAATTAAAAAATTTACTTGCCGAGCATAAGGAAATAGAAATTATTGGAGAATGCACTAACGCAGAAGAGGCCAAGGAAAAAATTAATTTATTAAAACCTGATGTTTTATTCCTTGATATTCAAATGCCAGGAAAAACTGGACTGGAATTAATTGAAGAAATTTCAGGATTACCTGAAGTAGTTTTTGTTACTGCCTATGATGAATTTGCTCTTAGAGCATTTGAAGTAAACGCTTTAGATTACCTTTTAAAACCCGTTTCTAAAGAACGTTTAAGTGAAACAATAAAGAAATTACTTGCCAAAGAAGATAAAGATCTAAAGAAAGAAAACACGACTCCCTTTCAAGATGAAGATCAAGTATTTGTAAAAGACGGTGAAAAATGTTGGTTTGTGAAACTATCAAACATACGTCTTTTTGAAAGCGAAGGAAATTATGTACGTGTTTATTTTGATGGGAATCGTCCATTAATTCTAAGAAGTTTAAATAATCTTGATTTACGTTTAAATCCTAAAACTTTTTTTAGAGCAAGTCGCAAGCATATCATCAACCTTAAATGGGTTGAAACCATTGAAACCTGGTTTAACGGTGGCTTAATGGTAAAACTAAAAGGTGGTGAACAAATTGAAATCAGTAGAAGGCAAGCTGTTAAACTAAAAGATGTTATGAGCCTTTAAGCTTCGTAAAGCTCAGCCTGACTTTATTGAAAAATGTAAAGCTTAGTTTAACTCAGTCTGACTTTATTGAGAAATTTACGGCTTCGTTAAACTCAGCTGAATGTAAAAAATTGAATAAGGAATATTTACTCCACATTCTCGTTTATTAAACTATAAAATTGAAATCGTT
>CANJJP010000034.1 GCA_947474485.1 Bacteroidota bacterium
AAATTACTTGCAACTATTATTGTTGAAGTTGAAGTACAGGTTCCTATAGAAGCGGTAACAGTGTATGTGCCTGCTGCTGTTACAAATTGTGGGTCGGCAGCGTTAGTTAAACTTCCACCATTCCAAACTAAGTTTGCGCCTGGTGTTGACGAAGAAGCATCTAATAATGAGTTTGTTTGAACACATGTTATTGTTTGTGAAGTTCCAGAACTAACTTGTGGAGTTGGATTCACGGTTACAGTAGTTGTAGAATTACAAGTACCTGAAGCGGTTGTAACACTTAAACTATAAGTTAATGTTCCTGCTGTTCCTGGTGCTGATATACCAGTAGGATTTTGTGCTGAAGATGTATAGCCATTTGGACCTGTCCATGCATAAGTACCACCTGTTACAGCAGTTGCCGTTAAACCAAAAGTTGCCCCTGTACATATTGGACCTGTATTACCTGCGGTTACAGTACAATTAGAGCATGAAGCTGGTGCTGTATAAGCTTGAGTTCTGGTACAAGTTGCATCAGCAGAAAAAGCAGCAGTAACGCTGCAAGAAGCACCATTTGCTGTTAAACCAGGTATTGTATAAGCAATAGGGCTAGTCCAAGGACTTGGTATTGTAATAGATGTACCGCAAGAACTAGATACTGTTAATGTACCAGATGTTGGCGGATATTGAAAAGTAATGTTTCCACTAACAGAATAAGTTCCAGTTGCTGGGTCACAGGCACCAGGTAAGCCTGATAAAGCAGTCATATTACATAACACGTTACAGTTTGTACTTCCGGATCCACCAGATTGAGAGAAGGAGATATTACCTGATTGATTTGCGAAATTTGTAAGTAATAAAATATAAAACTGTCCTGAAACTGCTCCAGTTATGTTGGCAGTTTCAACTGCTGCGGTTGAATAACTACAGTCTATGATATTAGTTGAAGCTAAAGAGCCGCAACCAGAAGATTGAGATGTAAATGGTCCCCACAAAACAAAGTCAACGTCGATACCAGTATTACCAGTATTATTCTGACCAATAGTAATATCGATATTTCCAGAGTTCGCAACTTGCATGAAATACCAAACTGGATTAGGAGTAGAACCCAAACAACCATAAATACCACCACCTCCTAAAGAAGCAACTCCAGTATTATTAGGGAAGGTATAAGTTGTACCAGTACAAAAAGGAGAGGCCAAAGCGCAATTAGTTCCACCTGGTGTAGCAGGCGGCGTAGCAGAACAAGAAATTGCAGCAGTCCAACCTGGGCCCCTTAAAACACCATCAGAAGTAAACACAAAAGTTAAACAACCACCTTGCGTAGAACCAATAATTCCGGGGCTCGTTGTTCCAGCATAATTTCCGATTAAAGGTGAGCTTGTATTTGGCCCATTGTATACGAGTAAGTTGTCATTAAACCCTAATGAGAATAAGCTAAAGTTAAATGATAAATACTGACCAGCAGGCGCACAAAATGTAGCAGTATAATTTTCATTATTCGCATAATTACCAGTTGGACTTGAGTCAGAAAAAGTTCCGCTACACGTAGTTGCAGGAGAAGCAATACTACCCATATTATAAGATTGTCCAAAACCTAAGGATAATCCAGATACAATCAGAATTAATATTAATGTAATTTTTTTCATATTACTTTTTTATAATTGTTTTTAATGAATTATTCTACAGGCATTGGTTTCAATGAACCACCATCTAAAGTTATTGCTAAAATATAATTTTTGTAACTGGATCCTTCTTTAATCGTGAAAGGAGAAATAAGTTTTTGAGTGTTCTTCAACATTTCATTAGCCGAATAAAGACTGATAGTTACCTTCCCATCTTCAAAACTCAATACTCTTCTCTTGTCTAAAAATCTGAACTGATCAAAATAATAATAACCCATTGCAGCTTTTTCGTATTTACTTAAATCAAGATTAGGGTCTTTTGATTCAATTTTGAAACCCAATAAATGTGGAGTTGGAATTTCTTCTTGCGAAAATACTTGCCCAAATGCTAAAAGAAAAAAGGCAAATAATAACAATTTCATCTTTTTCATAGTAAAAATTTAATGTTTAATTAATAGCTAATTCAATAATCTACTTGATTTAGAGACGCTATAATACGAAAAATAGTTTAATCGATAAACTTTAAGATTTCTAAAAGTTAAATTTTTAACAAAATAAATTAATATGAAGATTTAAAAACCAAATTTACTGCGCCACAAATTATCAAATTTCAATCAAATTATAAGCGTTTTTAAGGATATTTACTGAAAATAAACAACTTTTTCCTGAATAATGCCCAATTTACATAAAATTGGGTATTTGAAGTTGCTACCCATTTCTTTAGGATTCCCTTAAATTGATTTGTTAAAAAATGAATTTATTTGGTATTTAAAAGCTAATTATTCATCTCCACCACCGCCGAGGGAAATCATCATATTATCACTTCCTGCTTTTGTTGAAACCTTTGGTGGTTTCGAACCAAAATTCCATTTGTTGTTTTCTGGTTTACGATCAATTAATTTTCCATAAGGATCTATTCCTGCCTTAATTGGCTTTTCACTTACAATAAACTCAAAAGTTTTAACATCCTTATCCATTTTCACTTTTTGTAAAAGCAATTCTTTTTCTTTTGTTTTTCCTTTTACAATTTTCTCAGTGAAAATACCTACATCCATATAATCAGCAACTGGAACAGCTTTTTGTTTTCCTAAACTATCCGATTTAAACTTAACCGAACCTAAAGTAAGTTTTACTTTATACTTACCATCTTTCATTGATTCATAAGATAAATCCTTGATGTAGTTTTCGTAAACAGTAATATCTTCAAACATATCCTTAATCAAGTACTTTAAACTATCGGGGCAAGCATCTCTAAGGAAACCTATAAACTCAACCGAGTTGGTATAAGGTGGTTCTTGAAAAGCAACTTTTTTAATGTAACGTTTTAAGGCAGCATTCAGAGTATCTTCACCGATGAAATCTTTAAGTGCATACATCACAATACTTCCTTTGTTATAGTGTATGTATTGTTGGTTTTCGCAAAGCATTAATGGTAATTCTTTTTTGCTTTCAGTAGCGCGACCTAACAAATAAGAATTCATTTCATACTCTAAGAATTTTTTCATTTGCTCTTTGCCGTATTCTTTCTCCATCACCATTAAAGCCGAGTACTGACTCATAGTTTCCGACATCACCGTTCCGCCTTGCACATTACCTCCAATTACTTGATGTGCCCACCATTGATGCGCTACCTCATGTGCTGTTACATAAAACGGGTAATCAATGCTCTTCTCATCTTTATCATCCACCTTCGCAATAAACCCTATACCTTCAGAAAAAGGAATGGTGTTTGGAAACGATTGTGCAAATGTTGCATAACGAGGGAACTCAAGTATACGAACTTGTTTGTGCTGATACGGACTAAAGTTTTTAGTATAATAATCTAACGAACGTTTTATCCCTTTAATCATTCTATCAATATTATACTCGTGTCCTTTTTGATAATAAATTTCGATTGCCACAGGATTAGCGGCATCAGCAGGATTTAACCACTTATCTTTTTTCACTTCATAACGTGCTGACAAGAATGAATAGAAATTTAAAATTTTACAATCCATTTTATAATGGTAGAAATTTCTTCCATTTTCTTTCCATTCTTTTTGCAAATAGCCCGGCGCAATGGCAACTTGGTCGCCACTTGTACTAACTACGGCTTCAAAACGAATCCAATCTGCATCGTTGGAAATATAGTTGTTCATTCGAGCAAGCGAATCATTTACATCTGCCATGCGAGGCTTCTTTGGCAAATTATATTTTTTACGTGCTTTGTTTTCAGATAATTCAAAACCTTCGTTATAACCTAAAGAAGGGAAAACAGAACTGTTAAAAAACGAACCATTGTAAACGATATCCGTTTCAGTTGAACCATTTTGGAAACCATTTGGCGAACGAGTAATTTCAAACTCCAATTTAATAGAATCGCCTGAGGCAATTGATTTGTTTAGCTTCCAAATTTTTAATCCAGCCGTTGTATCTTCTACTACTTTAGTGTAACCACAACTAACTAATAACTTTTTATATTTATAAGAAGGGTCGTAATTAAGAATAAGTGTGTCAACATTTTTAGCATGTTTGTTTTTTAAATAGAAAAATCCACTTGCTTCCAAACTTCTTTCAGCAGGGAAAATATGAACTTTTACATTCGATTCGACAATACGTGGTTGCAATGTTTTTTGATACTTCTTATATTTTTTCTCAAAATCAACTTGTACTAATTCCATTTGTTTTGGAGTTGTGAATTTATTTAGAACTTTTATATTGTAGTAAATAAAAGACCCTAATCCAATTGCAACAATTAAACTACCGTACATTGCAAACTTAGTAGCTTTAGTTCCTGAATAACGTGAAAGTTTATAACGCGCCTTCAAACTCTTTTCTTTCCCTCGCGCAAAGAATTTTAGGGAATAGAAAGAAATAAAAAGCACAATTCCTAACCAATACAATTTATATAACACAAAAACTGGAAATTTATGCCCATATCCATTCATATCTGAATACTGCATCCCAGGTCCAGAAGAGTTAAAAGTGTACATACTATTGTTCCACTCAAGCAATCCAAAAATAAAAGAGGAAAGTAAAATTGGAATAATAGAATAAAAGAAACCCAAATATTTATTAGGAGAAAAAACTTGAATTGATAAACAAAGTCCAATTAAAATCACCATTGCTACCAATCTATAACCAAGCAACTCTTTCAAATAATGCAGCGGCTCAATTGCTGTATAACCTTGAGACAATTGAATAACGATACCAGTTAACATTATCACACACATCAAAACCGCGGTAACATAAATTAAACCTAAGTACTTAGAGAAAAACAAAACTTGATTACTAATTGGCGTAGTGCCAACTAACTCATCAACTTTATTATCTCTATCTCTCCAAATAATTGTACCCGAAAAGAAAACGATTAAGATTAAAATAAAGAACTGAAAAATTCCAGCAACTGCTTCTAATATTTGATATGTTACCGGGAATGTTTGTGTGCCATAAATTGAACCTGTAAATTGAGAAATCACAAACATCATTGCTGCACCTAAAGCACAAATAATTAGGAAGAACATGCTTTTTGCCATCTTCTTGTATTCAAATGAAGCCAGGTAAAACAATTGCTTCCATGATGCCTTTGTTGAAAAATCACGACTTACTTGAGGAAGGTCGGATAAATTTTGGAGCTGAGATGATGCTGGAGAAAGTGATTCCTTTACCTTTCGCTTAAACAAAACAAAAGGGGTTAGGAATTGACTAAAGCTAAATTTCCAAAAACTAACAAATGTTATTAGTAAGGCAATCCCAATCCACAATACTCTATTATATAATAAAACTCCACTCAATGGAATCATATAATTATTTTGTTCTTCTGGAGTCCAATATTCAGTAATACGCTGAAAGGCTTCTTGTCCAAAAGGCTCTAAAATTGCGGCTAAGGTTTTATTATCGATATCCGAAGTAATTGTATCCGTTATCGTTCGTATTACTAATAAAATAATCGTAAACAAATACGCAGTCATGCTGCTGCGTGTGTATGTTGTAAGAGCAAAAAAGATAATGCCTAACAACAAAATATTTGGCGCAACAAATAATAAAAATGGTTCTATAAAATTCATTGGGTTTAAAGGCCCAACCTGCGAATTACCTACCCCGCATGCAACACCAATGTAGTAACCTATAACTTGTGCAACAAAAACAAAAAGTCCAATACAATACGCTCCAAAAAAACGACCAAAGAAATAAGCTGCTTTTTTAATTGGCTTTGTATAAAACAAAGAGTGAGTATTATACTCATAATCCTTTTGGATTGCGGTTGCCATAACAGCTACAAGTATTATACTATTAACCAAACCTAAAATATTTTGGTTAAGACCAACAAGCATTCCAGTAACGGAACTTGCAGAAGTAACTAAAATATTTGTGTCACCTGTTGCAACAGGAAATACACCTGCTACGAGCATACCTGCAAGCATATATAAAACCAAGAACACACTAAAGAAAATATAGGTGGATGGCTTTTTAAATCCTTGCTTTATTTCAAACAGAAAAATTGATTTAAACATATCGAATATTATTTTTTAGTAATGTTAGAAAAGTAGACATCTTCCAAATCAGGCGTAACCCCTTCAAATCCTGCGCCTGGGTTATTATCGCTATGCACATGAATAGCTAATTTACCATCCATTACACGCGATGAAATAACATGCATTTCTTTTCTAAAATCGTTCAATTGTTCTTTGTCGATATATTTTCTCCAAATTTTATTTTTTATTGTTTCTAATGATTGGTCAGGTGTTCCTTCAAATAAAATTGTTCCTTGATTCATTACAACCATTTTCTTGCAAAGATTTTTTACATCCTCAACAATATGGGTAGATAAAATAACAATTACATTCTCCCCAATCTCGCTTAATAAATTATGAAAACGATTACGCTCCATAGGATCTAAACCTGCAGTTGGTTCATCCACAATTACTAACTTTGGATTTCCCAACAATGCCTGAGCAATTCCAAAACGCTGACGCATACCGCCAGAGTATTCACTAATATTACGCTTCCGAGCTTCAAACAAATTAGTTTGGTTTAAAAGCGCGTCTACAATTTCATTGCGTTCTTTTTTGTTGCTGATTCCTTTTAAGACAGCAAAATGATGCAACATATCTAATGCTGTGACTTTTGGATAAAAACCAAAATCTTGCGGAAGATATCCCAACACTTTTCTTAACTCATCTTTTTGCTTCAAAATATCTACATCACCTAACATTAAAGTTCCGCTATCTGGTTCTTGCAAGGTTGCAATTGTTCTCATCAAGGATGACTTACCCGCTCCATTTGGACCTAGCATTCCGAACATTCCTCGTTCGATGGTAAGATTAATATTATTTAAAGCTTTTACTCCATTTGGGTATTGCTTTACAACATTTTGAATTTTTAATTCCATAATTAAGAAATAGCTGATTTTAAAAAACTAAATTACTAAGATATGACGAATAGGTAATGAAAATGTTACAGGCGGCAAATCAATTCATATGATCGATTTATCAAAATGAGAGCAAAAAAATGGGATGCGAATCGCATCCCATTTTTTAATTTAATTAAGCCTTATTTAACCAACATAATTGGCCCTTGAGCTTCGTATTCTTTTTTATCAAATCCAACTGCTTTAAGAATATAAAAATAAGTTCCTTCAGCTGCAGACTCACCGTTTGTTAATTTCCCGTCCCAATTTTGTCCTGGAGCAGAAATCACATAAACTTTAGAACCCCAACGGTTAAAGATATCTATATTTAATTCACTTAATCCAGTACTAATAATTGTTAGCACATCATTAATATTATCTCCGTTAGGTGAGAAAATATTTGGAACAACAATAGTAGAATTTGCATCAACAATAATTGTTACAGTAGCTGTTGCAGAACAACTGTTTGATGTTGCTGTTAATGTTACAGTGTAAGTTCCTGTTGTTGCAAAAGTATTAGTTACGGCAGCAAGAGTTGTTGTACTTGCAGTTTGTCCATCACCAAAATTCCATGAATAAGATGTT
Organism: Bacteroidota bacterium; assembly: GCA_947474485.1. Lineage (GTDB taxonomy): Bacteria > Bacteroidota > Bacteroidia > B-17B0 > Aurantibacillaceae > JADJDM01. Next base: position 7,579 of record CANJJP010000034.1, read on the forward strand.
GCTCCAATCGATTGATTAGTGAATGTAACAGGCAATGGTGCAAATCCATTAATTACATCAGGAGTTAACGCTGCAATAACTGCGTCACTTATTATATCTAATGTCGAAGTTGAAGAACAACCTGTTGTATTATCAACCACTGTTAATGTATATTGACCTGCTGCTCCTAAAGTCGGCGTAGCGGTATTTCCATCCGCAACAACATTTGGTCCACTCCATGAGTAAACAGGAGTTGTGGCATTAGTTGTTACCCCTGTAATAACAGAACTTGTAGACCCACAAGGAATAGTTGCTGAAACTCCAGTCGTAACTGTAGGAGGACTATCAATAGAAACATTTACTACAAATGTATTTGTACAAGCTGTAGCAACGTCTGTACCAGTTACAGTGTAAGAACCAACACCACTAGGCGTAAAGGCTACTCCATCAGCAACTCCACCAGTCCAACTATATGTTGAAGCTCCCGTACCACTTAAAGTAATTGTTCCACCACTACAAACCGAAGTACTTGAACCTACAGTTGAACTTACAGTTGGTGTATTTAGCACATTTAGAGTTGTCGTGAAAGTATTCACACAATTAGTAACGTTATCAGCACCAGTAACTACATAAGGTCCACCAGGTAAAGTTGCTGTAAATGCTACTCCATTTGTAATTCCATTATCCCATGAATAAGTCGTTGCGTTACCTGAAGCATTTGTTCCTGATAAAGTAACCTGAGAACCATCACAAACAGTAGGGCTATTAGCGGAAATATTAGGAAGCTGATTAAACGTAATTGATACTGGAATTGAATCACTCTTACAATTGTTATTGCTGGCAACTAAATAAACTGTAGTACTTGAAGTTATGCCTGTTGGAGTAAATGGACTACCACTTCCAATAATAGTTGTTAAAGCTGCGTCGGAATACCACTGTATAGTTGCATTTGATGCATTTGCCTGTAATGCAGATATTGTCTCGCCAACACAATAAACAGTATCACTGCTAGTAACAAATACTGGATTAGCAGGATTGCTGTAAGTATTTATTGTAATTGCGCTAGAAGTTGCTGAACACGCAGGTGTATTACCATCAGTAACAACTAATGTATAAGAACCTGCAGCTTGATTTACCAGATTTGCAGTTGTGGTAGAGGTACTAACAATACCATTAGCATTGCTCCATGTATAAGTTAACCCTGGGGTTCCACTAACTAAAACTCCGGCTATACTACCACCAGAAGAAGTTGCTCCACATGTTGCGGAATCAACAACCAAACTTGTTGTAATATCTATTACTGGTATATTATTAATTCTAATTGTAACTGAACCAGTATCACTTCCACAAGTTATTCCAGTATAAGAAATACTATCAGTGTACCAAATAGTCGTTACACCAGCATTAGAAACACCAGAAGCAAAAGGAGATCCTGTTCCGATATTAATAGTTGTTGTATTATCAGCAAACCAGGAAATATTTGTTCCTGTAGCAACCAAGTCAGCCACAGCATCCCCTCTACAATAAACAGCGTCATTTACAGTTGGTGTAGCTGGTGTTGCATGGAAATCGATTGCAACAGATAACGGCACACTCAAACAACCACTATTATTAGCAATAGCATAAAACGTTGCATCAGTAGCCAATCCAACCGGAGTATAACTTGCTCCTACTCCAACCTGAGTAGTTAAAGTAGCGTCAGAGTACCAAAATATTGGATTAGTTGATGTTGCTGTAAGCGCAGTAACTGTTTCTCCATCACAATACAATAAGTCACTTGAGACGCTCAGAACAGGGACTGTTGGCTGATTGAAGGCATTGATTACAAGATTAGATAGTGTAGCAGAACATGAAGGAGTATTGCCATCTGTTACCACCAAAGTGTATGTTCCAGTAGGGAAAGGTGTAAGATCTGGAGTGCTTCCTGAAGTACTTACAACACCAGTTGCACCTGACCAAGTATAAATTAAAGGGCCAGTTCCTGTGACATTAATGTTAGTTAAGGCTCCATTAGCTGTTCCATCACAAGACGCAGTATCGATTACCATATTTGTTGTATCAATTAATGGATTTGCATTAACAGTAACATCAACTTGTGTATAATCACCTAAACAACCTAAAGCAGTTTCAGCAACATAATATGTGGTAGTACCTGCAACTGTATTAGAAACTCCTGTAGCAAATGGTGTTCCTGTTGCTACCTGAGTAGTCAGTGACACATTACTATACCATGCAACTGTTCCGCCAATTACACTTG
>CANJJP010000035.1 GCA_947474485.1 Bacteroidota bacterium
AGGAAGAACTCCTTTACATACATTCCGTGCAGATATCGATTACGCAGTAGGTGAGGCATTAACAGCTTTCGGTTTACTTGGTGTTAAAGTTTGGATTTGCAAAGGTGAAATTTATGGAAAACGTGATTTGTCTCCAAATGTTGGAATGGCAAAAGAGAAAAAACGCGAAACTCCAGCTCCAAAATTTAGCGCAGGAAGAAACAAAAAGAAAAAAGACGCGTAATTAACAATCGAACTAATTAAGAATAGATAAAAATACTTAACAATGTTACAGCCAAAAAGAACGAAATACAGAAAGATGCATAAGATGAAGATGAAAGGTCTTGCTAAACGCGGCGACCAATTAGCCTTCGGATCATTCGGCATCAAAGCAACAGAGGAGTGTTGGGTTACAGCTCGTCAAATCGAAGCAGCCCGTGTTGCAGTAACACGTTTTATGAAAAGAGAAGGACAAATCTGGATCCGTGTTTTCCCTGATAAACCAATTACTAGCAAGCCTGCAGAGGTTCGTATGGGTAAAGGTAAAGGTGCTCCAGAATATTGGGTTGCTCCAGTAAAAGCAGGACGTATGATCTTTGAAGCTGAAGGTGTTCCTTTAGCAATTGCAAAAGAAGCATTACGTTTAGCTGCACAAAAGCTTCCTGTTTGCACTAAATTCGTAGTTCGTAGAGATTTTGTTGAAACTGAAGCATAATCTTAAAAAAATTAATCATGGAAAATAAAGATATACTTGCACTTTCGCTAAGCGAATTAAGAGACAGATTAAAAGAAGAGAAATCTACATTAAACAAAATGAAGATCAATCATACTGTATCTCCGGTTGAGAACCCAATGAAGATTCGTGAAAGCCGTAAATTAATTGCTCGCTTAAGCACTGAATTAACTAAAAAACAAAAAGCATCGTAATAACACCTAGTAATGGAAAGAAATTTAAGAAAAGAAAGAATTGGTACAGTAACCAGCAACAAAATGGAGAAATCTGTTGTTGTAAGCGTAGAGCGTAAGGTGAAGCATCCGAAATACGGAAAGTTCGTTAAGAAAACGACGAAGTTCGTAGCTCATGATGAAAAAAATGAGTGTGGAGTAGGAGATACCGTTAAAATTATGGAAACCCGTCCGTTAAGCAAAACAAAATGCTGGAGACTTGTTGAGGTAATTGAAAAAGCTAAATAATTTTAAAAGCATTTAACAATGATACAAAACGAATCAAGATTAACAATTGCCGATAACAGTGGTGCTAAAGAAGTACTAGTGATCCGTGTACTAGGTGGTACTCGTAAGCGTTATGCTTCTATCGGAGATAAAGTAGTTGTAACAGTAAAACACGCTCTTCCTTCAGGAAACATTAAAAAGGGAACTGTAAGTAAAGCGGTTATCGTTAGAACAAAAAAAGAAATTCGTCGTCAGGATGGTTCATACATCCGTTTCGATGATAACGCAGCAGTTCTTTTAAAAACTGATGATGAGATCCGCGGTACTCGTATCTTCGGACCTGTAGCAAGAGAGTTGCGCGATAAACAATTCATGAAAATTATTTCACTTGCACCAGAAGTGCTTTAAAAAATTAAAAGAACAAAGCGATGAAATTAAAATTAAAAAAAGACGACTTAGTTAGAGTTATCTCTGGTAATTCTAGAGGACAAGAAGGTAAGATCGTTTCTATCAACACTAAGACACTTAGAGTGATAGTTGAAGGTGTGAACATGATTTCAAAACACACTAAACCAAACGCGAAAAGTCCTAACGGAGGAATCGTGAAACAAGAAGGATCTATTCACCTTTCTAACGTAATGTTAGTTGTAGGTGGTAAAACTACCAGAGTGGGTCGTTCAGTAGACGAAAAAACAGGAAAAATAACAAGAATTGCTAAATCAACTAAGGAGGTTATTAAATAATGGCAACTTACGAACCAAGACTGAAAACAAAATTCAGAGCAGAGATTAAAAAAAATCTACAAACAGCATTTGCATACTCATCACCAATGCAAGTACCTGAATTAAAAAAGATTTGCCTTAACCAAGGTTTAGGCGATGCTGTTGCTGATAAGAAAATTATCGAATCAGCTGTTAAAGAAATGACTACTATTACCGGTCAAAAAGCAGTTGCAACATATTCTACAAAGGATATCTCTAACTTCAAATTACGTAAAGGTGTAGCTATCGGTGTTCGTGTAACATTGCGTGGTAACCACATGTATGAGTTCTTAGACAGATTAATTTCTTCTGCACTGCCTCGTATCCGTGATTTCAAAGGTATCAACGAAAAAGGATTTGATGGAAGTGGCAACTACACTTTAGGTGTTACTGAGCAAATCATTTTCCCTGAAATTGATATCGATAAAGTTAGTAAAATCAACGGTATGGATATTACCTTTGTAACTACAGCTAAAACAGATAACGAAGCTAAAACACTTTTAAAAGAGTTCGGTTTCCCATTCAAAAGTACAAAATAATAAAAGAAGCGAGATAAGATGGCAAAAGAATCAATGAAAGCCCGTGATGCTAAAAGAGCAAGATTAACGGCAAAATACGCAGATAAACGCGCAGCATTAAAAGCAGCTGGAGACAGTGTAGGTTTACAAAAATTACCTAGAAATTCTTCAAAAGTACGTATGCGTAATCGTTGTAAATTAACGGGACGTCCTCGTGGATATATGAGATTATTCGGAATTAGCCGTGTTACTTTCCGTGAAATGGCAACTTTTGGAAAAATACCGGGTGTAACGAAGTCAAGTTGGTAAATTTTACCTATCTTTGCCATCTTGTAAAAGAAAAAAAAGAGTATTAATGTATAATTATTCTGCCTGTGCGGAATAACATATAAAACAAATAAAATGACAGATACAATTGCAGACTACTTAACAAGAGTCAGAAACGCTATTAAGGCGAAACACAGAATCGTAGAAATCCCTTCTTCGAATCTAAAAAAAGAGATTACAAAAATCCTTTTCGACAAAGGTTACATCCTAAACTACAAGTTCGATGTAAACGAGAAAAATCAAGCAATGATTAAAATTGCGCTTAAGTACAACCCTGTTACTAAGCAACCTGCAATTAGACAATTGGATAGAATTTCTTCCCCAGGTTTACGTAAGTATACTGGTGTTGATACTTTGCCACGTGTTATCAATGGTTTAGGTATTGCAATCATCTCTACTTCTAAAGGTGTAATGACTGATAAAGAAGCAAGAAGAGAGAACGTAGGTGGTGAAGTAATTTGTTATGTATCTTAAAATCAAAGGAGGAAATTCATCATGTCACGTATAGGAAAATTACCAATTACATTACCTGCAGGAGTTGAAGTTTCGGTTGCCGGAACTACAGTTACCGTTAAAGGAAAAAAAGGAACACTTACTCAAGCTATCGATGGCGACATTAAAGTTAATGTTGCTGATGGAAAAATTGAGGTTACTCGTCCAACAGATCAAAAACGTCACCGTGCATTGCATGGTTTGTACCGTTCTTTGATTGCTAACATGGTTCAAGGAGTATCTGAAGGATTTAAAACTGAACAAGAATTAGTAGGTGTAGGTTACCGTGCTACTAACAAAGGTCAAATATTAGAATTATCATTAGGTTACTCTCACAACGTTATGTTTGAATTACCAAGTGAAATTACTTGTACAACAACTGCTGAAAAAGGACAAAATCCTAAAGTGATTTTAGAGTCTTACGATAAGCAATTAATCGGGGCGGTAGCTGCAAAGATTCGTTCGTTACGTAAACCTGAGCCTTACAAAGGAAAAGGTATTAAATTTACAGGCGAAATCTTACGTAGAAAAGCAGGTAAAGCAGCAGGTAAATAATATAATTCGTAGAATAAATAACAAAATTCAAGATATAAAAAAATGGCTCTTACAAAATTAGAAAGAAGAGATCGTATTAGAAAACGCATCAGAAAAGTAATCAGCGGTACTCCAACTTCACCACGTTTAAGCGTGTTCAGAAGTAACACAGAGATTTACGCTCAAATTATTGATGACGCTTCAGGAAATACGTTAGCTACAGCTTCTTCAAAAGACAAAGACTTTGCTAGTGCAAAAGGAAACAAATCAGAACTTTCTAAGCTAGTTGGTAAAGCAATTGCAGATAAAGCAAAAGCAAAAGGTATCGAAACAATTGTATTCGATAGAGGTGGTTATTTGTATCACGGTCGTGTTAAGGCATTAGCTGAAGGCGCGAGAGAAGGTGGTTTAAAGTTCTAAAATATTAATAAAGGAAAAAATGTCTAAAGAAGTTGTAAAAAGAGTAAAATCGGCTGAAATCGAACTTAAAGATAAGTTAGTTGGTATACAACGTGTTACCAAGGTTACTAAAGGTGGACGTCACTTCAGTTTCTCTGCGATTGTTGTTGTAGGAAACGAAAAAGGAGTGGTAGGATATGGTTTAGGAAAAGCAAACGAGGTTACTGATGCTATCACTAAAGGAATTGATGATGCAAAAAAGAACTTAGTTAAAGTTTGTGTATTAAACGGAACTGTTCCTCATGCACAAGAAGGTAAGTACGGCGGATCAAGAGTTTTCTTAAAGCCTGCAGCTCATGGTACTGGTGTAATTGCTGGTGGTGCGATGCGTGCTGTTTTAGAGAGTGTTGGTGTAACCGATGTATTAGCGAAATCAAAAGGTTCTTCTAATCCTCATAACGTGGTAAAAGCTACTATGGATGCATTAGCAAAATTACGTGATCCTTACGCAATTGCGCAACAAAGAGGAATTACATTAGATAGAGTATTTAACGGATAATCATATTACGATTAGCAAAGTAAAATTAACATTAGTAAAAAGCACTATAAAAAGAACGTTGAGACAAAAACGTACTGTAGAAGCTTTAGGTTTAGGTAAATTGAACAGTTCTGTTGAGCATGAAGCTACACCTCAAATCAAAGGAATGATTACCAAAGTGGGTCATTTATTAAAAGTAGAAAACATATAATTATTAGATAATTAACGATATGCAATTAAGTAATTTAAAACCTGCTGAAGGTTCAGTAAAAACAAACTTCCGTCGTGGAAGAGGCCAAGGTTCTGGTGGTGGTGGAACTGCTACACGTGGACACAAAGGTGCTAAATCACGTTCCGGATATTCTTCAAAGCGTGGTTTTGAAGGTGGTCAAATGCCTTTACAACGTCGTGTTCCTAAGTTTGGATTTAAGAACATTAACCGTGTTGAATACGTATCTGTAAATCTTGATGCTCTTCAGAAATTAGCTGAAGTAAAAAACATCACAGAAATTACTCCAGATATTTTAATTCAAAATGGTTTAGCTGCTAAAACGTCTTTAGTTAAAGTTTTAGGGCGTGGAGAACTTAGTGCTAAAATCAGTGTTAAAGCTCACGCTTTCTCTGAAGTAGCAAAATCAGCAATCGAAGCAAAAGGTGGCTCAGCTACCACATTATAAAATTTATGAAGAGATTTATAAATACAATACGTAATATTTGGAAAATCGAAGAGTTAAGACAACGCATTGTCTTAACCCTTCTTTTAATCCTTGTGTATCGTTTAGGAACTTACGTGGTTCTTCCAGGTGTTGATGCAGGAGTTCTTGCAGCAGCAAAAGAATCACAAAGTCAAGATGGTATTCTTGGACTTATCAATATTTTCGCAGGTGGAGCATTTTCTCGCGCTTCTATATTTGGTTTAGGTATCATGCCTTACATTACTTCTTCAATTATTATTCAATTGTTGGGTATGGCTGTTCCTTACTTCCAAAAGATGCAAAAAGAAGGTGAAAGCGGACGTAAAAAAATTAATCAATACACTCGTTTCTTAACCGTAGGTGTTACTGCAGTTCAAGCACCAGGTTATATTGCTACTCAAATTACAAACATCCCAGGTGCGGTGCCAGATGTTGGATCATATTGGTACATGCAATCAATCATTATTTTGGTTACAGGAACAATGTTCGTAATGTGGTTAGGTGAGAAAATTACTGATAAAGGAATTGGTAATGGTATTTCTTTAATCATTATGATTGGAATCATTGCACGTTTACCGGGCGCATTTTTATTCGAGGTTTCATCTCGTTTAGATTCTCAAGGTGGTGGTTTAATCATGTTCTTATTAGAAATAGTTTTCTTATTGTTCGTAGTTATTGGTTCAATCTTATTGGTTCAAGGAACACGTCGCGTGCCTGTTCAGTTTGCTAAGAAAATTGTAGGTAACAAACAGTACGGTGGTGTTCGCCAGTACATTCCTTTAAAGGTAAATGCTGCGGGTGTAATGCCAATCATTTTTGCTCAAGCAATTATGTTTATCCCTGCTGCTATTGCAACAATGGGTGACCAATCAAAAGGTGGATTCTTAATGGCTTTCACTGATCATTTCGGTTTATGGTATAATGTTACCTTCGCTATCTTGATTATATTGTTTACTTATTTCTATACTGCAATCATGGTTAACCCTAATCAGTTAGCGGATGATATGAAACGTAATGGTGGATTTGTACCGGGTGTTAAACCAGGAAAGAAAACAGCGGAGTTTTTAGATTCAGTAATGTCAAAAATCACGTTACCAGGTTCTATATTCTTAGCAATTGTTGCTATTATGCCAGCAGTTGCAAAGGTTTTAGGTGTAAGTAACGAATTTGCTAATTTCTTCGGTGGTACTTCATTGTTAATCTTAGTTGGTGTTGTGTTAGATACATTACAACAAATAGAAAGTCATTTATTAAACCGTCAGTACGAAGGTTTAATGAAGAGTGGAAGAATTAAAGGAAGAACATCATCAATGCAATTACAAAGCTAAAATATGGCAAAACAATCGTCGATAGAGCAGGATGGAACCATTATTGAAGCATTGAGTAATGCAATGTTTAGAGCTGAATTGGAAAATGGACATACTGTAATTGCTCATATTTCTGGGAAAATGAGAATGAATTATATTAAAATTTTAGTAGGGGATAAAGTTAGATTAGAAATGTCTCCCTACGATTTAACAAAAGGTAGAATCTCGTATAGATATAAATAACAAGAAACAATGAAGGTAAGAGCATCATTAAAAAAGAGAAGCGTAGATTGTGTAATCGTACGTCGTAAAGGTAAACTTTACATAATTAACAAAAAGAACCCGAAATTTAAACAAAGACAAAGATAATTTTTTGTACTTTCGCAAACATTTTTAAAATTTAATAGAGAGAAATGGCTAGGATCGCAGGTATTGATTTACCAAAAAACAAAAGAGGAGAAATAGGATTAACGTACATCTTCGGAATTGGACGTAGTTCTGCTCAACGTATTCTATCAAAAGCTGGGATTAGCTTTGATAAAAAAGTAAACGAATGGAATGATGAAGAATCAAACGCAATTCGTAAAATCATCAACGATGAAATAAAAGTTGAAGGAGCTCTTCGTTCAGAAGTTCAGTTAAACATAAAACGTTTAGTTGATATCGGAACAGTTAGAGGTATGCGTCACAGAAACGGATTACCAGTAAGAGGACAACGTACAAAAACAAACGCACGTACTCGTAAAGGTAAGCGTAAAACTATCGCAGGTAAAAAGAAAGTTACTAAGTAATAATTGAAATGGGTGAATGATTGTTTCATTCACTTGATCACCTCAATATAAAATAAAAATGGCAAAGCAACAACAATCAGCAGCAGCCGCTTCAAAGGCAAATGCTAAAAAAAGAGTTGTTAAGGTAGAAGCAGTAGGGGAAGCTCATATTAATGCTACTTTCAACAACATCATTATTTCAATGACAAACATGACTGGTCAAGTTATTTCTTGGTCAAGTGCAGGTAAAATGGGTTTCCGTGGTTCTAAAAAGAATACGCCTTATGCAGCTCAATTGGCAGCAGGAGATAGCGGAAAAGTAGCTTTTGATGCAGGTTTACGTAAAGTAAAAGTGTATGTAAAAGGCCCAGGTGCAGGAAGAGAGTCAGCAATTCGTACATTAGGTACTTTAGGTATCGAAGTTACAGAAATCGTTGATATAACTCCGATTCCTCACAATGGTTGTCGTGCACCAAAACGCAGAAGAGTTTAAAAAATTAATAATGATAAACTAAAAATGTAAAATGTTTTAGTTTATCACAAATAATTTTCAATTTATAATTTTCAATTTATAATTAAGTAAAATGGCAAGATATACAGGCCCGAAGTCGAAAATCGCACGTAAATTTAAAGAGCCAATTTTTGGACCAGATAAAGTTTTAGAAAAAAAGAACTATCCTCCAGGACAACATGGTTTATCTAAAAAAAGATCTAAGCAATCTGAGTACGCAGTTCAGTTGCAAGAAAAGCAAAAAGCAAAATACACTTATGGTGTATTAGAAAAGCAATTCGCGCGTACATTTGATTTAGCTGCGCGTTCAAAAGGAATTACAGGTGAGTTATTGTTACAATTCATGGAGTCTCGTTTAGATAACGTTGTTTATCGTATGGGAATTGCTCCATCTCGTAGCGCTGCTCGTCAATTAGTTGGTCACAAGCATATTTTAGTTAATGGCGAAATCCTTAACGTATCTTCTTGTATCTTAAAACCAGGTGATAACGTTGCTGTTCGTGAGAAATCTAAATCTTTAGAAGCAATTGTTAACTCTGTTGCAGGTTCAACAGGAAGCAAATATTCTTGGATTGAGTTTGATACAAAAAGTATGTCAGGTGTGTTCATGCAACGTCCTGAAAGAACACAAATACCTGAGAACATAAAAGAGCAACTTATTGTCGAGTTGTACTCTAAATAATTTTAATTAGTAACTAAAAATTAAATATAAACTATGGCTATTCTTGCTTTCCAACGCCCCGATAAAGTTATATTACTTAATTCCAACGAAACTGAAGGACAATTTGAATTCCGTCCTTTAGAACAAGGATATGGTATAACTGTTGGTAACGCTTTGCGCCGTATCCTTTTGTCTTCTTTAGAAGGATATGCAATTACAACTATTCGTATTGAAGGAGTTGATCACGAGTTTTCTACTATTAAAGGAGTTACTGAAGATGTTACTGAAATCATCCTAAACATAAAGCAAATCCGTTTCAAGAAACAAATCGATAACCACGATTTCGAAAAGGCTGTTTGTACTTTATCGGGTAAAGATGTTATTACTGCAGGTGATATCGGAAAATTCTTAAATGGTTTTCAAGTATTAAACCCTGAGTTAGTAGTTGCTCATTGCGAGCCTTCTGTTAAGTTAAAATTAGAAATCACTATCGAAAAAGGACGTGGATATGTTCCTGCTGACGAAAACAAGCCAGCTAACGCAGCTCACGGGGTTATTCCTGTTGATGCTATCTTCACACCAATTCGTAATGTAAAATACGCGGTAGAAAACTACCGTGTTGAACAAAAAACAGATTACGAAAAATTAGTAGTTGATATCGTTACTGACGGTTCAATTCATCCAAAAGATGCATTGAAAGAAGCTGCTAAAATTCTTATTCACCATTTCATGTTGTTCTCTGACGAGCGTATTACTCTTGATACAGAAGAGAAGAGCACTGAGAATGAATTCGACGAGGCATCTTTACATATGCGTCAATTATTGAAAACGAAGTTAGTTGATATGGATCTTTCTGTACGTGCATTAAATTGCTTAAAAGCTGCAGATGTTGAAACATTAGGTGAGCTTGTAGCTTTCAATAAAAATGACCTATTAAAGTTCCGTAACTTTGGTAAGAAATCATTAACTGAGTTAGAAGACTTAGTTACTACAAAAGGTTTGCAATTCGGAATGAATGTATCAAAATATAAATTAGACAAGGAGTAATAACAATTGATGAAATAGTGAGGTGGAGAGTTAGCGA
>CANJJP010000036.1 GCA_947474485.1 Bacteroidota bacterium
AACCAACTACAATTCCTCCACCAGTTGAGCCAGTAAAAATTTCTTTTACAACATAAATATTTAAATATTTACGTGGATCCCATTTACCTGCTGTTGTTCCTGTGTAGATATAATTGTTTTGACCAAAGTTTGTTGTAGCTGTTCTATTCCATGTTGTTAGTGCTGTTTGCTGACGAATAATTCCGTTTGTACAAACTCCATTTGGGTCTTTTGTTGCTAATGCAAAAACTAAATTTGTAGCTCCAGCTCTCGGTTTAAAATAAGGGTCAATTGTACTTGTATCTGAGTCTGAAAGACTATAATCCTTATTTAATTGAGCAACGGCATCATAAATTACTTGGTTTGAAACATTTTCCGGACCATTTTCATGCAAGATATGAAACACGATTGCAATTGTATCATTAGTAAAAGGAGGTAATGACATTGACGATAAAGGAGAGTTTATGCGCTGAGCCTTTTTTATTTCGGCTTCCGCTTTTTGTTCTGCTAATCTTTCTTTAACTCCAGGAATGTTATCAATAACTTCCTTCATGGCATGATCAGTACCACAATAGTGATTAATATTAGCTTTCGAAGAATTTAAAAAATCTTCACTAGAAGATTTTACTTTAGTTCTTACTTCTTGTTTATTTAACAAGCTTGAGTTTTTTATTAGCTTACTTTGAGCATTTAAACCCGTAATTGAACTAATTACTAAAGCACTTCCAAATAGTAAATATTTAACCATCATTTGATTTAATTTTAGTAAATAAAGTTACAAAAAATGGATTAAAAAAGCAAATTAATTTCTAATCTACTTTTTTAAGGTTGAACGGCAAAAATCTTATTTGTTTAATGCTTGTTCTAAGTCTTCTAATAAATCCTCAACATCCTCAACGCCAACGCTTAAACGAAGCAAATTATCTACTACTCCAGCCTTCTCTCTTTCTGCTTTTGGTATCGAAGCATGAGTCATAGTTGCAGGGTGATTTATCAGTGATTCTACTCCCCCTAATGATTCTGCTAATGAAAAAATTTCGAATGAAGATGCAACTCTAAAAGTATCTTCTAAACTTGCCCTTTTTAATACTATTGAAATCATTCCGCCAAAATCCTTCATTTGCTTTTTAGCAATTGCATGATTGTGATGATCTTCAAAACCTGGCCAATAAACTTTTTCAATTTTTGGATGTGTTTTTAGATATTCTGCAATTTTTCGTCCGTTAAAACAATGGCGTTCCATACGTAAATGCAAGGTTTTAATTCCGCGCATAACAAGAAAACTATCCATTGGACCAGGATTTGCCCCGCAGCTATTTAAAATAAAATAAAGCTGCTCATGTATTTTATCGTCGTTAGTAATTAAAGCTCCCATTACAACATCGCTGTGTCCACCTAAATATTTAGTTACCGAATGCATTACAATATCAGCTCCTAAGGCTAATGGATTTTGTAAGTATGGACTTGCAAATGTATTATCAACAGCAAAAAGTATATTATTTGCTTTTGCAATTTTTGAGCAAGCTTCAATGTCGATAATCTGCATTGTAGGATTAGTAGGTGTTTCGGCCCAAATTAATTTTGTATTTGCATTAATATATTTCTTAATGTTTTCTGCATCCGTTAAATTAATGAAGTGAAATTTAATACCATATTTCTCATATATTTTTGTAAACATTCTGTAAGAACCACCATACAAATCATCACCCGTAATAACTTCATCACCTGGTTTTAGCATTCTAATAACAGCATCAGTTGCACCCATTCCACTACTAAAACAAACACAATGTTTCCCGTTTTCTAATGCTGCAATATTTTTTTGTAAAGCTTCGCGCGTTGGGTTTTTACCTCTTGCATAACCATAGCCTTTGTTAACACCAGGAGATTCCTGAACGTAAGTAGATGTTTGAAAAATGGGAGTCATAATTGCTCCTGTAGTTGGGTCTGGCTCAGCGCCCGCGTGTATTGCTTTAGTTCCGAATTTCATATAATTTATTCCTTAGTTATTTACTTGTTGTTTGCTAGTCTGTTTACTAATTAGATTGTAGCATGGTAATTAATTTCTATTTTTGAAAATTAATAGGGCACTAAAATACGAATAAATAAAACAATGAAAAAGATATACTACCTCAGTACCTGTGATACTTGCAAACGAATTATTAACGAGTTAGGAATTACGAGTTCGGATTTTGAAATGCAGGACATAAAAACCGAGAAAATAACAGCGGGGCAATTGGATGCGATGAAAGAATTAGCAGGAAGTTTTGAATCTTTGTTTAGTAGAATTGCACGGAAGTATAAAGAACTCGATCCAAAACCAAGTTCTGAATCGGAGTACAAAAAATTAATTTTAGATGAGTATACTTTTTTAAAGCGTCCGGTAATTATTGTTGGAAAGAAAGTATTTGTTGGAAATAGTAAAGCAGTAATTGAAGAAGCTAAAAAAGTTGATTAAGTAAATTTTACTTGTTTAATAGTTCAGATGCTGCAGCACCATAAAGTTTTTTTCCGTCTTTGTAAACAGTAATATAAGCATCAGCAATTCCATTTTGCTTAGCGTTTTCTAATAATGGTCTAGCTGATTTAGCATCAACAAATGAACCAATCGAATAGATGTATAAGCCATTAATTTGATTTGCTTGAATTGGCCATTCTTTTATTTTTAAGAAATTGTTTGCCACATTAGCTGGAACTTGATTTTTGTAAGCTCCAATTTGAACTTTAAAGGTAACACCTTCATCACCAATTTTTACTCCATTTTCGGGAGTTGCTTGCGGACCTTGTGTTACGCCATTTGAAAAAGGTTGCAGCTTATTGTTGTTAGTAGTTGTGTTGTTTACAACTGGGGTTGTTGTTTCTGGAGGTGTAGTTATAATTGTTGAACCTTGACCATTAAACTGAATTGGAGAATCAGTTGGAAATAAAACATTTTCACCTGAGCCTAGTTTTGCTAGAGCATCCGAAATTTTTATGCGCTGCCCATTTAAATATGCGGATACAAAGGCGTCCTTAATTCCTAAATCATTTACCTTTTGACGATCGGCTTTTACCTTGTCGATATTACTATAAATACCTGCGGTATATCGGAAATTGCCTGAAGGAATTTGTTCGCGGTAAATTGGATTTAAATTAAATAACTGTGAAGCTGAAACGTTATTGGAATATACACCGATTTGAACCGTGAATAACATTCCTTGTATTCCTGAAATTTCTTTTGAGGCAACAGGAACAACTTCATTAGTAGTATTTGTATTGGCAGTCGAATAATCAGTTGTATTATTTGATGGCGAATTGTTATTTGCTAAAGTAGCATTAACTGTATTAGCACTAGGTACATTTACATTAATTGTTATTCCGGCAGTTTCATTTGGATTAACTGTAATATTTACTCCGTTGCCTTTTAAAATATTAAATGCTTCGCCTAATGGTATTTTTTGACCATCCTTATACACAACAACAAACGCATCTTTGTAACCTAATTTCTTTAAGTCGTTTTTAACGCCGTTAGCATATTCAAATTTCATGAATCTACCTGCTTGATATCTTATTAATCCTTTATCGGTTGTTTCTCCGCGTAATGGAGATAACCCTTTAAATAAATCATTTGGAATTTGATTTTTAAATGCTCCAATTTGAACTGCAAAAATAATTCCCGCAGGCAGTTTTTCATCAATAGGAATAGGCTTGTTTGCTGAGTAAGCGTTGTTATTGCTTATTTTTAAATCTGTCCCTGATATTGGGCTCGTGTTATTTGTTGTATTCTCCGAATTGTTGTTTGCTATGTTATTATTGGATGCTGTATTATTCGAATTGTTAACTGTGTTATTGTTGTTTGCTAAGTTATTATTGGACGCTGTATTATTCGAATTGTTAACTGTGTTATTGTTGTTTGGAGTATTGTTAGAATTATTATTTGTGTTATTGTTGTTCGATGAGTTATTAGCAATACCATTGTTTGAAACAATAGTTGTAATTTTAGTTTTATTAGCTGCAACTGATTTATTATTTGTTATTTTTTGCGACTCTAAAGCTTTTATTCTATTATTTATTGCTGTTTTTTGAGGTGGATTTGCAGTAGCTAATTTTTTATTTTCACCAGCAATTTCTTTATCTATAGCGCTATTGTATTTTTCTAAGATTTGATTTTGGGCTTCTAAATTAGCTTGGCTTTCTTCCGCGGTTTCAAATGTTTTTAAGTCGTTTTCTAATTTTGTAGCATTTGTTTTAAATCCATCCGATGAGCCTTCAAATTTATTTGCCGATGCGGTGTTATTATTGTCTGTCGTGTTGTTTGCTACTGCTGAGTTATTATTTGTAGAGTTATTATTAGCAGTATTGTCATTTACCGCCAGTATTTTATCCATTGTTTTTTTGTCAACTGTTGAAGCATATGCTTCCGACTCCATTTTCTTACTATCAGCAAATGCGCTTGTATTGCTTGCTAGTTCTCTTACCGAGTCGCCTTTTGCTTTATATTCGTTAGCTAGGTGATCTAATTTTGTTGCTTGATCTAGTTTTAATTTTCTGTCTTCACCGTCAAGCATTTTATCTGTTTCAATTCGCAAGTCGTTTGATTCTTTAAGGTAAAATCCTGCTTGATTGTAATATGCAGTAGCTTTATCGCTTTCTTTTATTGCAATATCATTATATTTTTTAGCATCATTTTCTAAGGCTATATAGTTTTTGTATTCTTCGCTTTCCTTTACTTTAGCAATTTCCGTTGGACTTAATTTACTAGAATTAGGCACAATTGTAATGGTTGTAGCTGTGATGTTAGTGTTATTTTCGGCGTTGTTTACATTATTGTTTCCATTCGCACTGACTGTATTGTTTGCGGAAACATTATTACTTTCGTTTGTATTGCTTCCAGTATTGTTGTTATTTGTTGCTATGTTGTTTGTATTGTTGATCTTGTTTGTGTTGTTTCCAGAATTGTTGTTGTTTGTTGTAACGTTGTTTGTATTGTTATTCTCGCTGGTGTTGTTTCCAGTATTGTTATTATTTGTTATAAAATTATTCGAGTTGTTATTTTCATTAGCATTGTTTCCGGTATTATTATTTGTTGCAACATTGTTTGTATTGTTATTCTCGTTAGTGTTGTTTCCTGTATTATTGATGTTAGTTGCAACATTATTCGGATTATTATCTGTTGCTGCAGGTATTTTACTGGCATCCTTTAATTGATTGATCGCTTCTTGGTAAAGTTTATTTGCATTAACAAGTTTTTCATTTTTTTCTGAAGCACTTTGTAAACCAATTGATTCTTGTTTTTCTTTTTCTGCTTTGTTTTTTAATTCTTCTGCTTTGCTTTTTAATTTATTAATTTCAGGGTTATTATTCCCGGAAACTGAGTTTAATACTGTTGAATATTCTTTTTCGTTTGCTTCAATTAATAATACAAGTGAATTGTTTATGTCATTGTTTTTTTGTTGAATTTCTCTTTTAACCTCATCTAATTTTACCGAAACAACATTGTTTTCTGATGAACTGCTTTTAGATTTAGGTTCAAACGAAGTATTATTCTTTTTTAAAATAGCAATTGCTTGTTCTTGTTTAGCTAGTGCTTCCATTTCCTTTTCCTCAACGTTACCATAGGAGGCTGCTTTTGCAGCTATATCTTGTTCGGCATTAGCTTCTTCTTCGATTTTTACTGCTTGTTTATATAAAGTACTCGATTCGTTAATTAAATCTCCTGCTTTTAAAATTTCCAGATTACTTTTATTACCATTGGCAGCAATGTATTCGTCAATTATCTTTTGATTTAATTCAAACTTAGCTTCATTTTCTTTTACTATTAATTGAGCAAGTTCAAGTTTTTTGTTGGCAGAAAGCGCTTCTTTTTCTTTGGCTTTATTTATTTTATCAGCCTTTGCATTAGCTGTTAATGAATTCGCTTCTTTTCTTAAATTTGAAGCCTCTTTATACAATTGGTCTATTTCAGCATTAAGCTTAGAGGAACGATTAGCGAAGTCATCTGGAGTAGATACAGAAGAACTGTTTTTTATTTCGTTTAGTTTTGTTTCGCTTATTTTCCCTTTATTTACTGCAGCTAGGTAATCAGATTCAGCTTTATTTTTTAATTGTAAAGCCTCGTTATTTGTGAATGTAGGAGTAAAAAGTTCTTGGTTATTATTTCCTGTTTTATTTAATTCGTTTAACTCATTTATTTGTTCAGTTACATTACCACTATTAGTTGTACTAATATTGTTAGGATTGTTATTTATAGGATTGTTATTTTCGTTATTGGTTACAACGTTGTTATTAGAATTACTCTCTAAATTTTTTTGATAAGCAATTTTAGAATCAAAAATAGTATTGTCAGATTCTTTGTCGATTTTTAAAGCTTCTAACTCTTTAATTTTTGCACTTAAATTTTTCTTTTCATCAATCTTCTTTGCAATTTTTAATTCTGCTTTTTTACTTTCAATTTCTTTAGCTATTTCTGCAAGTAACTCGTTATTTAATTGTTTTTGGTCTTCATAGCGCTTAGATGATTCGGGCGCCTTATTTAATTCATTTATCTTGCTTTCTTTTTGCTCTTTTATATTTGTAAATTCAATTGGATTATTCGCGCCAACATTGTTGTTTGAATTGTTGTTGTTCGTGTTATTAGAGGTGTTGTTTACTTCATTACCAATTGTATTGCTCTCATTTTTGTTGATATTAGTATTGTTAACGTTTGTATTATTGTTATTACTAACTGCCGCTACATTTTCATCAGCCTTAACCTGTGAAATCATGTTATTAGCAAAATCTGCCTGACTTTTAAGCGTTTCTTTTTCGTTATTTACAAAATCGTATTTATCTTTATTTGTTTTTAACTCATTTTTTTTGGCAGCTAATTCATTATTTAGTTCATCGCGCTGCGCAATTAAATTATTTTTTAGGTCTTTATCTTTTGTGTTGTTTATTTCTAAATCAACATTTTTAATTTCCGCTTCTAAATCCGTTACTTCGTTCTGATTTTTCTTAACAAGAGGCTCTAACTTTGTCAACTCTTCTTCTTTTCTTTTTATATCAGCATTAATGCTATTCGATAATTCATCTACATTGTTTTTTTCTTTACTTAACGCCTCTAGTTCTTTCTGAATGTTTTCAAGTTTGGCAAGCGCCTCCTTATTATTTTTGGTTGAATTAACTTCTTTTAGTTGTTCGGCGTATTTTAGTTGTAAGTCGGCTTCTTTTTGTTTTAAGTTCGCATCATTCTCTAAATTCCTAGCAATGTTTTCTGCTAATTTAGATTGATTTTCCAGCTTTTTAGCTTCTTCTTGCAGTTGATTAGCTTTGTTTTGTAGTTCATCTTTTTTATTGATATTTTGTTCGTTATTGGCGGCTTCAATTGCTATTAGTGCTTCCTTGTTTTTTTGTGAAGCTTCAAATTTTTGATTCTCTACAAAAGTAAATGCATCATTCGCATCTGATTTTAATTTAATTGCTTCAAGCTTTAATTCTTCTGTATCGGTAAATGCAATTTTCTCTAGTTGCGTATTACTTAAATTCGAATTATTATTTGTATTAGTTGTTTCGTTATTGCTTGTGTTGTTAGTCCTTGTGCCACTATTATTTGTATTATTATTTTTAGCAGTGTTGTTGTTGGTCGAAGTGTTGTTATTATTAGCAACAACATTTGATGATGTAAAGTCTGAGGAATTTACTTCCATTTTCGATTTCTGTTCAATTATTTCGAGGTACTGTAAGTAATCGTTTTCATTATCTTTATTGGTAGTAAATAGATTTTGTAAAACTAATTTTTTGTCGTTATAACTTGCTAATTGTCTGTATGGCACAAGCGAATTATTTACAGGAACATCTACACCTTCCGATTGGGTGGTAAAGCCAATGGTTTCAAAGGTGAAAATAAATTTACCTCCATTAGGAATTTTCATCAAATAATTACCTAAAACATCTGCTTGAAATGAACCAATATCAGCGCCAGCATTTATATCCTTTATTGTAATTTTTGAATCTTGACGTTGGTCGTTTTCTTTTTTAATCACATTACCTTTGATGTAAATAAATTCAGGCGGTCGACGTTCGGTGTTAATTTTATAAACGTCAATTTTTCCATTCGGACTTTGGCGAGTAGAGGAGAAGTATGCTGTTTTTTCCAACGAATCAGTAACAAATAAAATATCATCATTAGGCGTATTTATCGGGAAATCCATATTAACAGGCGCTTTCCATTTCCCAGTAGCTTCGTCTAATTCACTTTTAAAAATATCATAACCACCCATGCTGTTGTGGCCTTGAGACGCAAAATACAAAACCTTACCATTAGGATGTAAGAATGGGTAGTCTTCATCAAACTCTGTATTTACTGGCAATCCAAGGTTTTCGGGTTTACTCCATTCTCCATTCGGTAGTTTTCGTACAATAAAAATATCTTTATTTTCACTTGTTCCATAACTCGAATAAAATAGTCTATCATTTGATTTTGGGAGATAAACAATGGACTTGTTTTTTTTCTTTTTATCGTTACTTGTAATAAAGTCTTCTGGTTTTACGAGTAGTTTCCCCCCAATATCCGAAAGATTATAACTTCTAAAATAATCTCCCTCTGCTAATTGTTTTTTTTCTAAAACTACTAATTCGTTCAAATCACTTAATAAACGCTTCCCATTTTTACAGGATTGTATTTCTCGATCAACTTTAAGTTTTTTAGCCATTGAGCTAGAGGCAATCTCTTTGTATTGTGTATAAAGTTTAATTGCATCGTCAAATCTAAAATTAGAATGGTAAGCTTTTGCCAAATAAAATCTCGCTTCTTTTTCAGCATCCTGAATGTTTTTATTGGCAAACTCCAAATACGAATAACATTTTTTCTTATCCGACTCATTAAATAACATACAAACACCTAATCGGTAATTGTAATTGGGATCTTTAGGATAATTAGAAACTAATTGCGAATATGCCTTATATGCTTGCGCATATTCCTCATCTTCAAAATGTTTAGCAGCTTGCTTTTTTAACTCGTCTTCATTTCCGTATTGAGAAAAACCTTTCGTAGTGTTTAAGAAAACAATGCAAATAACAAATACAATCTTAACCCAACGGCATGAAAACATACAGTTTAAACGAGGAACACTCGATTTATGTTCGTTAAATTTTAACAAAATAGCTAATTTATACCTTAAGATGCGAAATAAGCACAATTTGCACACTATATCTCTAAATGAGTTTTTATTTATAAGGTATTGTTTGTTAATTATTTATAACGCAATAAAACCCTGAAATTTTCGTTAATATTAACTAACTTTGTATTAATGCTAAAAAATTGGCAAATATCTTTTTTTTTACTTCTTAATCTTTTGACAATTAGGAGTTTAGCTTTCGTGAATTCCCCTAGTGTTTCATGTGTTCAAGTGTTATCCAATGGTGATGTTACCATTTCTTGGCAACAACCTACCGATGTTTCTGGCGAATTTATTAGTTACAATGTTTTTTCATCAAACACCTTAAATGGAACTTACACACCCGTTGCAATTCTTAATTCTTATTCAACTATTTCTTATACTCATTTAGGTGCAGGTGCAACAAGCACTCAACCAAAGTTCTATTATATTACAACAACCTCTTCTGGCCCTGTTACTCAGCCAGCTAGAGATACTGTACGAACAATTTTTCTTTTTGTAACAAATCCGTTAAATGGTGTTGCCTA
>CANJJP010000037.1 GCA_947474485.1 Bacteroidota bacterium
CCAACCCAAGATGGTATTTATTTAGTTAGAATTACAGATGCTAATGGTTGTGTTTATGTATACTCTCAGGGATACAGATATACACAATCTGTTGGTCTATCGACTATTGGCAGCGATAATAAAGGCTTGAAATTATTTCCTAACCCTACAAGTGGGAAATTTGAATTAAGCTTAACTAAAGATTTTGGAAACACTTACACTGGTTTTGTAACAGATGCTTTAGGAAATAAGGTAAAGAGTATCGAAAATGATATGGAAATTGATATATCAAATCTTAACGAAGGAATTTATTATTTGACATTATTAAACCAAGAAGGAAAAATAGTATCTGAGAAAATAACGTTAATTAAATAATCATGAAAAAGATAATACTAGTATTAGTAGCCGTTCTTTATGTTGGAACAATTTCGGCTAAAAAGGTAAAATTTGCAGTGGATATGACTGGTATAACTTTGCCTCTTGGTTCAACTGGAGTGCACATTATGGGGGATTTTCAAACAATATCGGGTACAGGCTCAGATTTTGTTCCTTATATGATAACGCAGGAAGGTATTACTGATATTTATAGTATTATTGTTGATATTCCAGCATTTGCAAAATATGAATATAAGTTTCTAAGTTCATTGCAAACTTATGACGCAGAGTTTGTACCAATTGAGTCGAGGGTTGGATATAATTTTAATGACAATCGCTGGATATATCTTGATTCATTAGCAAATGATACCACATACTTTGGCGCAGTTCGGTTTGGAGGTAATGCACCTGCGGGATTGACATTGGTGCGCTATTTAGTTGACATGCAAAATGCAGGGAGTGTTTCCACAAATGGAGTTCATGTTGGTGGGAATTTTCAAGGATGGAACTCAAGCAAAAATATACTCTATAATTTTGATGCGTCAACAGTTTATGAAGTTATAACGTATGTTACAAATGGCACATACGAATATAAATACTACAACGGAAATACATCAGGTGATATTGAAACCATTAGTGGAGCTTGCACTGTTAATGGTAACCGACAAATAAATGTAACAACCGATATTGTATTAGATGCTCTTTGTTATTCCTATTGTACCGATTGTGCAAATGCATTAGGTATTGCCAGTCATTCAACAAATCAAAGTAGTATTCTTTCACCAAATCCTGCAGAAAATTATGCAAACATTAATTTTGCTGATGGTGAGAATGTAACTGAAGTTATTATTGTTGATCAGCTTGGTCGCCAAGTAAAAAATTATGATAATGTAAATAGCACATCTTTGCAAATAGAAACAAATGATATGCAAAGCGGAATTTATTTTGTTAGTGTTTTTGGAAAAAACAGTTTGGTTTTAGAAAGCCTAAAGTTAATTGTTAAGTAAGGAAATGAAATTTAACCTGAAAGTTGTTTTATTCTTATTGCCTTTAATTTGTTTAATATTAAAGGGATTCGGTCAAACGAGCTTTTATGATATTACAGCTATTCAAAAAATTGAAATTCATTTTAATCAAACCAATTGGGATTATCAGCTTGACACGGCAAAAAACGGATCGGAAGGATATGTGCAAGCTGAGTGGATTAAACTAAATGGAACGCAAATTAATACGGTTGGAGTTAAATATAAAGGAAATAGCTCATATGACTCAGTTTATCCAAAGAACCCTATCCATATCGAATTAGACACTTATATTGACCAAAATTACCAAGGATTTAAAGATATAAAATTGAGCAATGCATATTCAGATCCTTCTATGATTAGAGAAGTTCTTGCTTATGATATATTAGGTAATTACATGGATTGTCCAGGTGCTAATTTCGCACAAGTATATATAAATGATGTTTATTTTGGAGTTTATACTAATACCGAAAGTGTCAATAAAAAGTTTTTGTCTGATCATTTTTTTACAAACGATAATACTTTTATTAAATGTAATCCTAACGTAATTCCTGGGCTAACTACTAAATGCAATCTTAAATACATAAATGCAGATAGTTCTTCATATTTTAATTACTATGAAATTAAATCTGATTATGGATGGAATGACCTAGTAAAGTTATGTGATACCATTACCAATCATTCTTCTCAGATGCATAACTCTGTTGATATCGATAGAGCTATTTGGATGCTTGCCTTCAATAACGTGTTAATCAATTTAGACAGTTACAGCGGGGCATTTGTACAAAACTATTATTTGTATAAAGATGAAACGAAAAGATTTAGCCCTATAGTTTGGGATCTAAATATGTCTTTTGGAGGTTTCCCATTTGTTGGAAGTGGAGCAAGTAGTTTGGGAACGCTCACTTTAGCAAATATGCAACAGCTCCCTATAACTATTCATGGAACCGATTCATATTGGCCTTTAATAAAAAACATAATTGGTAATGCACAGTACAAACGTATGTACATGGCGCATCTTAGAACAATTACAAATGAAATATTTGTAAGTAATTCGTATCAAAATATTGCAACACAATTGCAAACTGTCGTTGATACAGCTGTTTTTTCTGACACTTGTAAGTTTTATACTTATGCTGATTTCCAAAATGGAATGACTGCAAATGTGAATGTTGGTAATTATTCAGTTCCTGGAATTAGTACTTTAATGAGTGCTCGTAAAAGCTATATAATGGGAACAACGGATTACAATTACTCAGCTCCTGTTATAACAAATGTGTTAGCAAGTAACAATAGTCCTTCAATAAATTCAATAGTTTACTTTACTGCAACTATTACTAATTCAACTACTGTATACTTTGCTTTTCGTAATTCTCCATTAGATAAATTTGAAAAGTATTTAATGTATGACGATGGTATGCATAATGATGGTGTGGCAGGCGATAATCTTTTCGGAGTCGATTTAACAATGACATCTACGTTCATACAATACTATATATATGCAGAAAATACCTTGGCAGGTAAATTTTCACCAGAGAGAGCGGAACATGAGTTTTATTCTCTGTATGGGCGACCTGTCCCTGCTCCTGGAGATATTGTAATAAACGAATTTTTAGCGGATAATCAAGAGGATACAAGAAACGAATACAATATTTATGAAGATTGGATTGAATTATACAATACAACTTCAAATGAATTTGTTGTTTCGGATCTTTATCTAACGGACGATTATTCGAATAGAACAAAGTATAATTTGCCAAGTGGTTTCACTATACAACCTCACTCTTATTTAATTGTATGGGCAGATCAATATATTACTACAAGTTCCTATATTCATGCTAATTTTAAATTGTCTAATAATGGTGAATCCATAATGCTTAGTAATGTGTTTGGTGAGGTATTAGATAGTGTAACATATGGCGAGCAATTAGGAGATGTTTCATGGGGTAAATGTCCAAATGGTTCGGGACCTTATCAGGAGTTGCCATACCCAACTTTTATTACTTCTAATTGCGCCTCAACGGGTATTGCTGAAAATAGCGAGATAGATAAAATTAGAGTTTATCCTAATCCTGCTTCTGATAAACTAACTATTTTGAGTTCTGGAAATTCAAGTAAAAAGTTCGAAATATTGAATGTTATTGGGCAAATAGTTTTTGAAGATAAAATGGAGAAGTCGAAAGTAATTTCATTAGAGAGTTTTGCAGCTGGAATTTATTTTGTAAAAGTTGGCAATGCTATAAAAAAAGTAATCATTAGTAAGTAATTAATATGAAAAGAATAAGTGTAATTATAGGTCTGTTAATGATTGTATTAATGGTGTATTTATCTTCTTGTAAAAAGCCAGCAGGAGAAGGAGGGAAGGCGTCTATTAAAGGATCTGTGTGGGTAGAAGATTACAATAGTGCATTTACTGTGCTTAATGGTTCTTATAATGGAGCAGATGTGGAGGTTTACATTATTTATGGAGATGAAACAAATTTCGGAGAACGTTTGCGTGCGAATTACGAAGGTAAATTTGAGTTCAATTATTTACGTCCAGGCAAGTATAAAGTGTATGTTTATTCAAAGGACAATACACTTCAATCCGAATCGGGAATGGTTACCGTTGTTAAGGAAGTAGAAATAAAATCTAAAAAGGAAGTAGTTGACCTAGGGCAAATCTCTATTTATAATTAAGGTATGAAACAATTAATTTTTGTATTTGTTTTAACACTGTCATTCGCTTCTTCGCTTATTGCGCAAGGAAAAAAGGATATTAAAAAAAACAAAGTTAAAACACTAATAACTACTGATACCGAAAATGGTAAAGCTGTTACAGATGAGAAGTATGTTTATGATAGTAATGGTGAGCTTATTGAAGAAACAAACTACAACAAAGAAGGAAACATAAAGTCAGTAAAGAAAAGCAAATACGATAAAGACAGTAATTTATTGGAAGAAATCGTTTATGATGGTAAGGGAAATCAAAAAGAAAGAAAAACAAATAAGTATAATGGCTTTGGCGAAAAAATTGAGGAATGTACATATGATAAGGATAATCAATTAATAAAGAAGTTTGTTTACACTTATGATAATAAAGGTCTGCGTACTGAAAGCAAAACATACGACGGCGAAGGGAATTTGATAGCGGTGAAAAAATACACATACGGATATAAATAGTGAGTGATTTTATTGATATAGCTAAGGATTTTGAACCAATTGGTTTAAAAGAAATGGAGGGTGTTAAGTTAATGGATAGAACTGATACCAAATTTACCTTTCTTTACGATCAACTTAAATCAATACTTGCGGAAATAAAACCGTTCTACAAAGTATTAACTATTGAGAATAAGAATTTGTTTTCTTATAAAACATTATACTACGATACAATTGATATGATGCTTTATAAAATACATCATAGCGGTAGATTAAATCGATACAAAATCCGACATCGTGCTTATGTTGAAACCAACACAGCTTTCCTTGAAGTTAAGTTTAAAAATAATAAAGGAAGAACAATTAAAGAACGCATTAAAGATGCAAAAGCTCCTCTTAATTGGAATGAAGAAGAGAGGGAATTTTTAACTGATAAATTACCTTTTGATCCGATTTCGTTAAAACCAGTTATTTGGGTAAACTATTCCCGGATGACTTTGGTAAGTAAAACAGGTGCAGAACGTGTTACGCTTGATTTTAATTTGAATTTTGTTTGTGATGATAAAGAAAAACAATTTAATAATCTTGTAATTGCTGAAGTAAAACAAGATAAAAGACAGAAATCTGAATTTATTAGTGCATTAAAAAAATATAGAATTAAAGAAGGTTCTTTAAGTAAGTATTGTTTAGGAGTTGCATTGATAAAAGAAGTAAAATTTAATAATTTCAAAGAAAAAATACAATCAATCATTAAAATTATAAATTATGGGAATGTTATTGCAAGTAAGTAATGAGGTGGTAGCTACAGGTGGAATGGATGCTTTACTTAAACTATTGAGTAAATTTGGTGCCCGACTTTTTATAGATTTCATATCTGTTTTTGCTTTGGTAAGGTTAGTTTATTTTCCTGTATATAAGCGCCGTGAATTGTTTTTCACCTTCTTCATTTTTAATGTTGTTATATTTTTAATTTGTTTCTTACTTAATAAGGTAGAATTAAGTATGGGGGCAGCATTTGGATTATTTGCAGTGTTTAGTATGCTTCGTTATAGAACCGAAGATATAAGTATAAAAGACATGAGTTACTTGTTCTTAGTTATTGCAATGGGTTTAATATCAGCAGTTACTAAAATAAAAGATGCTAACGAGTATTATGAGTATTTGTTTTTGATTGTAATAAATTTCACAATAATAGGCCTCACTTATTTACTCGAAAGCAAAGTATTACTTAAAAAGGAATCGGTGAAAACAATCACCTATGAACGAATAGATTTAATACATGAGGAAAAAAGGCTAGAATTAATTGCCGATATAGAAAGTAGAATTGGAATTAAAATAAATAGAGTTACCATTCATAAGTACGATTTTTTAAAGGATTCGGCTGAAGTAAAGATTTATTATTTTGAAAATTAAATGCAGAGAGTAAAGATTAAAATACTTTTAGTTGTACTACTTGGTTTGTTTGTGCCAGGGTATTCTCAGTATATTGAGAATGACGCAGCATTGTGGCTAAACGCTTCTGTAGAAAAGAAACTAAGTGATAAAATAGTGGTGCAGTTAAATCAAAAGAATAGAATCTATAATAATTTCTCTCATTATGGTCTCGGTTATGCGGATTTAGGTTTGTATTATAAAATTAACAAACATATTCGTTTACAAGGCGATTATGTTTTTGGCTTGCAACGAAACTATAAAAATGAAAGTGCATTGCCCCATCAATTTTATCTTGCAATTACATTCAAACAAAAAATTAATCGCTTCACGTTTTTGTATCGCAATATGGTTCAAATGAGGTACAAATCCTATTTTACAAGTGAAACAGGAACTATTCCGAAGTTATATGAAAGAAATAAGTTTACAGTAAAATATGAGTTAAATAAAAAAATGACGTTTTATGTTTCCGAAGAAATTCGTTATCCATTTGATCAATCAAGAAATAAAGGCTTGAACAGATCACGCAGTTCTCTTGGATTGGAGTATAGTTTTTCAAAGACAATTGTTGTTCAACCATATTTTACTTTCCAGCAAGAGTTAAACGCCTTTAATAAAACGAATCGAGATTTTATTTATGGTTTAGGGTTTAGTTACGAGTTTTGAAATAATAGATAGTGGGAAAAAATCAGAATATACTTAAAGTTGCGCTTCATATTATTGGTAGCATTTCCTTTTTGGTTTTTCCAATGATTTTTTGGCGGGGACCATTTCAGGAAGAGAAAAATATATTTACCAACGAATTTTATAGAAGAGATTTTTTCATTTATTTGCTTACTCTTATTTTTTTCTACCTCAATTATTATTATTTAGTACCCCGTTTTTTTTTGAAAAAACGTTTTGTTTTTTTTGGGATTGGCATAGTTACATCGTTTCTAATTTTATTTATTTTATCTAACCTCTTAATGCCTGAGGTTCGCCCTAAAAATTCTGATCGAAAGGAGATTTTATCTAATCAAAACCCTCAGACATTACCAAATGATGTAAATACACCTCCTCCTAATCATAGGCCGCCTGGACCACGACACTCAAATTCACTTGTGTTTTTTTTACAACAGTATTTTCTTCAGTTTCTATTAGCTTCTATTCTTTCGATATTGTTACGTTTATATAACCAGTATAAATTGATTAAAGAAGAAAAAGTAGCTGCAGAACTTTCATACTTAAGAGCGCAAATTAATCCACATTTCCTTTTTAACACATTAAATAGCATTTATTCAATGGCCTTAACAAAATCTGACAATACGCCTACTGCGGTTGTTAAGCTCTCATCAATGATGCGTTATGCGCTTACCGAAGCGCATTATCAATTAGTCCCTTTAGAGCAAGAGATAGAATATATTTCAGACTATATAGATTTGCAAAAATTTAGATTGGTAGATACAGTTAAACTGGATTATAAAGTAACAGGAGATGCACAAAATATAAAGGTTGCTCCTCTAATATTAATTTCTTTAG
The DNA here is from genome assembly GCA_947474485.1 of Bacteroidota bacterium. Taxonomy (GTDB): domain Bacteria; phylum Bacteroidota; class Bacteroidia; order B-17B0; family Aurantibacillaceae; genus JADJDM01. The sequence continues at coordinate 7,464 of CANJJP010000037.1, forward strand.
TAGAAAATGCATTTAAATATGGTGTAAATCCTGAAAAAGATTCTTCTATAAAAATTGAACTAAATATCGAAAATCAAAGCCTTAGTTTTTCAGTAAGTAATATCATCGTGAATAATTCTATAGCCGAAAATGAAAAAAGTGGTGTTGGTATTGAAAATACTAAGAAAAGAATAAGCCTAATTTATCCAGGCAAACATAAACTTGAAATTAAGAAGAGTGAGAACGTATTTATTGTGCATCTAAAACTTGACCTAAGATGATAAGAGCTATTGCCATAGATGATGAGCCACCTTCATTAGAAATTCTTAAAAATTTCTCGAGTCGAATTGATTTTATTGATCTTCAGAAAACATTTACCAAACCAAGTGACGCGCTTAAATACTTAAGGAAATTCCCAATTGATCTGGTTTTTTTAGATATTCAAATGCCGTCTATGACTGGAATAGAAGCGCATAAGTCAATTGATAAATCTACTAAAGTTATATTTACTACTGCTTATAGCCAATATGCAGTTGATGGCTTTGAATTGCAAGCGGTTGATTTTTTGCTTAAACCTTATACGTTTGAACGATTTTTAAAAGCTGTAGAAAGAGCTAAGCAATTGGCTAGTCAAAATAAGGAAAGCCATATAGATAAATTGCGCTACATATACGTGAGAGCTGATTACAGTTTGGTTAAAATTAACGTGAATGATATTTTGTACGTTGAGGGATTAGATGATTATTTAAAAATACACATACTTAACCAAAAATCAATAGTGGTTAGAATGACCATGAAATCGATGTTAAGTAATTTGCCAAAAGATGAATTCGTAAGAATTCATCGTTCTTTTATCATTCCACTTAATAGGATTGTAAGCATTAGAAACAAAATGGTTGTTTTTGAGGGTAAGGAATTGCCAATTGGTATAAGTTACGAAGAGGAATTTATTAAGCGTTTTACGTCAAAGTCTTAATAATATCAATTGTAACCATAAATTAGTCCACCCGATAGCTATCCGGTCTGCTTGTTATTTTCATCGTCTTGATAAAAAACAACTTCGCATTTTTGGACTGATTTATAATTACAATTGGTATAATCACCAAAAATTAAAAAATTAGGGTAATTCCATAAGTTTTTTAGTGCTCGGTAAAATCCGCCAAAACCGATTTAAATTTTCGATTTTGTTTGTTTATTATGTAATGAACTGAAATTTAGACTCTTAAAATTTTCAAAATATGTTGAACTTACCACAAATTTTTATTCTTTTTGCAGCAAATTAAAAGTGGTGATTTTTTGCAACCATTTTTTAGTGGAAACGTTTTAAATAAAAAAGTTTTATGTATTGGACATTAGAATTAGCATCATGGCTTGAAGACGCTCCTTGGCCAGCTACCAAGGATGAATTAATTGATTTTGCTCTGCGTTCAGGTGCACCAATGGAAGTTATCGAAAACCTTCAAGAAATTGAAGACGAAGGAGAGGCTTACGAAACAATTGAAGAAATTTGGCCAGATTATCCAACCAAAGACGATTTCTTCTTTAACGAGGATGAGTATTAAAATCAAAAAATAGTAAAAGCTGCCGCAGGGCAGCTTTTTTTATGGGGTTTTGTTGGCAAATAAAGTGAATAAATCTTTTGGAATACTATCTATCTCACTAATAACTTTGTAAGAGGTTGCGGTAACTTAATAAGTGGCAATGTGTTTATGGTAATCTTGTTGTATTTTTGAAATGCAAAGGTTTACTATTTAATTGAAAAATACACATGAAAACAACTTACACTTCTCTATTATTGTTTCTGTCCTTACTTTCTTTCGGACAATTAATCAATATACGAAATGCATATTTTAAGGCATACCTACTAGGAAATGCCGCAATTAATACCAATGTCGATACTGAAATTCAGTTAGTAGAAGCAACATCTTTTACAGGGACTATTAATTGCCAGGGATTAAACGTTTCAAATCTTACAGGTATTATTTTACACAACTGACGGAATTATACTGTAACGACAATCAATTGACTCCGTTAAATGTGCAAAATAGCAATAACGTCAATTTTACATAC
>CANJJP010000038.1 GCA_947474485.1 Bacteroidota bacterium
ATAACCCAATCCGTTTTTTTCTTTTTATCGTAACGGCATGTATTGCAAATAAAATCTTCTACCTCACCCCACTGATCTTTACGAGCTGTTACACGTAAAATTTCTTCTCCTTTTAACCACAAACGTACATGACCTTTGCACTTAGGGTTTTCACAATCTCTGTGTGCATCCATTGGCTTAGTAAACCAAACGCGTTGTTTAAAACGGAATGTTTTATCTGTTAATGCACCAACTGGGCAAACATCAATTACATTTCCAGAAAAATCATTGTCGATTGCTTTCTCGATGTAAGTAGAAATTTCAGCATTATCACCTCGGTGAAGAACACCATGTACTCGACCATCTGTAATTTGCTCACATGTTTTAACGCAACGGAAACACATGATACATCTGTTCATGTGCAACTTTACTTTATCTCCAATATCAATAGGATCAAATTCTCTTCTTTTAAATTCGTAACGTGTAGTTGCTGCTCCGTGTCCGTAACCTAAGTCTTGCAAATCACACTCTCCTGCTTGGTCGCACACTGGGCAATCCAAAGGATGGTTCATCAATAAAAACTCAACAACACCTTTACGTGCTTCAAGTACTTCGGGTGAAGTAACATTTTGCACAACCATTCCATCCATTACCTCGGTACGGCAAGATGCAACTGGCTTAGGCATTGGTGTAGGATTGGCAGTACTACCTTGTGTTACTTTTACAATACAAGTACGGCAGTAACCGCCACTTGTTTTTAATTTGCTATGGTAGCACATAGTTGGCGGAGCTACCTCCGGACCAATCATCCTTGCTGCTTGTAGAATAGTTGTTCCCTTAGGTACATCTATTTCTATTCCGTCTATTGTTACTTTCATTATATCTGTAATTCTTAATTACTATAAATATCTATCAACTTTTTACTTACCTCTTTTCAATTGAAAATTCACTGGTAACATATACGCAACCCTAACCGGAATTCCATTTTGTTTACCTGGAGTCCAAGTTGGCATAAGTCCCAAAACCCTTAATGCTTCTTTATCAATGGCACTGCAACCTCCCGACTTTAAAACTTGTTTATCATAAACAACACCATTAACTCCCACTACAAATTTTACAAAAACCTTTCCTTGACAACCGCTTTCTTTCGCCTCATTAGGATAGTTTATGTTTTCAGCAATAAACATCATTAGTTTATCATTGCCGCCTGGAAACTGAGGCATTTCCTCTACAACAGTATACAATTCTGTAGTATCGGATTGCGAAAATACATTCGCGAACGAAAACAAGAAAAATAATATGTAAAACAATCTTTTCATTTATTTTTTAAACCCTATTTTAGTTCGTTGAGATTGTTTAGTCTCTACTTTCTTTGTTTCCATTAAGTAACTTAGTGCTTCGTAAACATCTTTAAACTGCTTATTGTACTTCGTTTCCAACTCTTCTAATTTTTTAGCAATTGCAGTGTTACTTACAATCATTTTTCTTACTGCAACAAAAACACGCATTATGCTTAAGTTAACCTGAATAGCCTTTTTGCTTTTTAAAACGCCAGAAAGCATTGAAACCCCTTGTTCTGTGAATGCATATGGAATTGAAACATTAGGTCTTTTATTTTTAGATGTCATCACAAATTGTGATGACATAGCTAAATTTGACTTTGATGTCACAATTTGTGACTTCAAAAAGTTCCACTCCTCCATCGTTAATTGAAACATAAAATCCTCAGGAAATCTATCTAAATTTCTTTTAACAGTTTGATTCAAAACCCTTGTTTCTACCTCATACATAGCCGCCAAATCAAAATCCAACATAACCTTTTCGTTACGGATTTCATAAATTTTACTTTGTATGTTTTTAATCAACATTTTTTCTTTTACCTTTTATGTCATCAACAATTGTGACGACTAATTTTTAATCTTGAGGTCACATTTTGTGACTTCAAGATTTATTGTTTCATTTCTTTTGGTATCACAATTTGTGATACCAAAGTTTTATTCTTTTTATAAGATCACAAATTGTGACCTTAGAGACTTTTTTGAACCGGTCACAATTTGTGACTAGTTAGTTTTACGCTTCAACTAAATTATTTAATCTAAAATAATGTTTCACATCTTTAATGTTCTTTGGATTCTTCACGTAATCAATAAACTCATGTTTAAAGTGACGTAAAGCAGCGGCTACAGGCCATGCAGCAGCCTCTCCTAAAGGACAAATTGTTTTTCCTTCAATCTTACTTTGGATATCCCACAACAATTCAACGTCAGCTTCAGTTCCTCTACCATCCAAAATTTTCTTCAAAATCTTTTCCATCCAACCTGTTCCTTCACGGCATGGCGAACATTGTCCACAAGACTCATGATGATAGAAACGAGAGAAAGTAAATAAATTTTTAACGATGCTTGTGTCTTCATCCATTACAATAAATCCACCCGAACCTAACATTGTACCTGTTTGGAAACCACCGTCACCAAGACTTTCGTAAGTCATTAAACGAGGCTCGCCTTTAGCAGTTTTTAAAATTAATTCAGTCGGTAAAATTGGAACAGATGAGCCACCGGCAACAACTGCTTTCATTTTTTTGTTATTACGAATGCCTCCGCAATATTCTTGACTATAAATAAATTCTTCAACTGGTAATCCTAATTCAATTTCATATACACCCGGTTTATTAATATGCCCCGATGCAGAAATTAATTTTGTTCCTGTTGATCTTCCAATTCCAATTTTTGCATATTCTTCTCCACCCATCATTACAATTGGGCAAACAGCTGCAATTGTCTCCACATTATTTACCACGGTTGGGCAACCCCATAAACCTGCTACTGCTGGAAATGGTGGTTTAATACGTGGGTTACCACGCTTACCTTCTAATGATTCTAATAAGGCAGTTTCTTCTCCGCAGATGTATGCACCACCACCAACTTGTACGTAGCAGTCGTGAGAGAAATCAGAACCTAAAATATTTTTTCCTAATAAACCTGCAGCGTATGCTTCTTCAATTGCTTTTTCAACAATGCGAGCAACATAAAAATATTCACCACGAATGTAAATGTAAGATGTTTTTGCACCCAATGCATACGATGAAGTGATCATTCCTTCGATTAATGCATGAGGAATTTTTTCCATCAAGTAACGATCTTTAAAAGTTCCTGGTTCAGATTCATCAGCATTACAAACTAAGTAACGCGGAACGCCTTCAGGCTTTGCAAGGAAACTCCATTTTAAACCAGTTGGGAAACCAGCGCCACCTCTACCACGTAGACCTGATTTTTTTACCTCATCAGTTACTTGTTCAGGAGTCATTGTTTTTAATGCTTTCTCTACAGAAGCATAACCACCATGCGCACGGTACACATCCAATGTATGAATGTTAGGTACGTGATCGTTGTGTATTAAAAGTTTTCGTCCCATTTTATTTTAACGGCTCTATTTTATTAAAACTTAAATCTTTTATTCCTCTATCCCAATTCTCAACCAATTCGTTATGATGTATTGATGCCCACTCTGCTACAAGTGCCATCGCTTTTGGCGGAAGCCATCCTTGAATTACTGAAAAATCATTAATTCCAATTAAGGCTTCATATTCCCCATATTTCACATGGAAATGTGGTGGATTATGATCTTTCCAAAACATCATTATCAATATACCATAGAACGAACTAATTGTAGGCATTAAGAAGCTCTTTTATGTTTTCTCTCTCCTATATATTCTTCAAATGTTTTTCCTATTAGTTTAAGATAGGAATTTAATGGGTCAATATCCAACTCATTATTCCAAGTTGGCGCACCTGACTCACCTATCCAAACATTTTTAAAAAACACCTCATCCTCAAAATCTTTAAACACTCCTTTTCCAACTAAATCAGATAAATCAATAGAGCCTTCAACGCCATCATTATATTTCAAATACAATTTATAGTTATCTAAAGCTTTTAATTCAATTATCTTTTCCATCTTATTATAATGTGTTGTGATAATCTTTATCTGTGTAACTTCTTAAACGGCCTTCGTTTTTGTATTGCTCTAATAAAGCATCTACTTTTTCGAAAGTTAAATTCTCATGATAAGATGCCCCGCATTGTAACATTGGCGCTGTTCCGCAAGAACCTAGACACTCAGCTGTTTTTAATGTGAACATTCCATCTTTAGTTGTTTCACCAACTTTAATATTTAATTTTTTCTCGATGTAACGTACAATATCTTCTGCACCATTTAACCAACAAGAACTTGTTTGGCAAACTTCTAATGTACATTTACCAACAGGTTTCAAATTATACATCGTGTAAAAAGATGCAACTTCAAAAACCTCGATTGGTTTAATTGTTAAAACCTCAGCAACGTAATCCATTGTTTCAGGACTTAACCATCCACCAAATTCTGCTTGCGCAACATGCAATACAGGCAATAAAGCTGATTTTATTTTCTCAGGTGGATAATTACTAATGATTTTTTGAACCGTAGCCATTGCCTCCTCACTGAATTTTATTTCAGATCGTTTGACTTTGTCGAAATCTTGTGTTCCGTGTACTTGTGCGCCCATTTCTTAATTATCTTAATTCAAAATTAATTATGCATCTAATTCTCCTGCAATAACATTCATACTACTCATAGTAATAATTGCATCACTTAACATTATTCCTTTAATCATTTCAGGATATGCTTGATAATATATAAAGCATGGTCTTCTAAAATGCAATCTGTAAGGTGTTCTACCACCATCACTAATTAAGTAAAAACCTAACTCCCCATTTCCACCTTCAACAGCATGGTAAACTTCTCCTTTAGGAATATCAGTTTCACCCATCACTATTTTAAAGTGATAGATTAAAGCTTCCATATTATTATAAACTTGATCTTTTGGAGGAAGGAAAAAATCAGGAACATCAGCTCTGCATGGTCCTTCTGGTAATTTTTTAATTGCTTGCTTTATGATACTTAATGATTCCCACATTTCTTGTTGACGAACCATAAAACGATCGTAAGTATCTCCACTTTGTCCAACCGGAATAATAAATTCAAAATCCTGATAAGATGAATATGGATTTGCAACGCGCACATCATAATCAACACCAGCAGCTCTTAAATTTGGCCCAGTGAAACTGTATGATAAAGCCATCTCAGCTGAGATAGGCCCAACGTTTACAGTTCTGTCCATAAATATTTTGTTCCGCTCAACTAATGCAGTAAACTCTTTTAATGCTGAGGGGAAACCTTGAAGAAACTCATCAATTAAATCCCAAACTTTTTTTGTCCATTCCTTTTCGAAACCACCAATGCGACAAATATTTGTTGTTAAACGTGCGCCACAAATGTTCTCGAAAATATCATACACTTTTTCTCTCCATTGAAACATATAGAAGTAACCTGTTGCTGCCCCTGTATCAACAGCAATTACAGTATTACAAATGATATGATCGGCAATACGAGAAAGCTCCATAATTATAACACGCAAGTATTCTGCGCGTTTTGGTAATTCAATCTTCAATAATTTTTCTACTGTCATGTGCCAACCCATGTTATTAATTGGAGACGAACAATAGTTTAAACGATCAGTTATTGGAGTAATTTGCGCATAAGGCCTGCGCTCAGCTAATTTCTCAAATGCACGGTGAATGTATCCAACAGTTGGTGTAGCTTCAATAATAGTTTCACCGTCCATCTTTAGTACATTCTGGAAAATACCATGTGTAGCAGGATGTGTAGGCCCAAGATTAAGAATGGAATATTCTTTTTCTTCAACTGTACTATTTGTATTTGTTTCTTTTTTACTCATAATCAATTATTGAGTTGTTGAATTATTGAGTTGTTTTTTTATTCAGCAACTCACTACTTCATTCATTTTTTATCTTCCAAACATTTTATCGCTCTTATCATCTCTACTTTGATCTTCAAGCGGGTACTCTTTTCTTAAAGGGAAAATATCCATTTCTTCTACATTTAATATTCTCTTTAAATTTGGATGGCCTTTAAATTTAACTCCGAAAAAATCATATGATTCACGTTCCATCCAATTTGCACCTGGCCACAAATCAGTAGCTGTTGGCACATCAGGATGACTCATGTCAACAAAAGTTTTTACCCGCACTCTGTAGTTCTTCATCATGTTATGCAAATGATAAATAACACCTAAGTGTTTTTCATCTTCCGTTTGCATAGCTGTTAAGTCGGTAAGAAAATGAAAATTTAATTCTTCATCATTCTTTAAAAAACTTAATACATCATGGATTTTATGATGATGAATTGTAAACATAGGAAAATCATAAAGCAATTCGGCCAACAAAACATCAGCTCCAAATTGCGTATTTAATTTTTCTGAAACTTTATTTAATAAATCTTGACTCATTTTTTATTTTAGATTTTTGATCTTAGATGTTAGATTTAAAAAAAATCTGAAATCTGAAATCTGAATTCATAAATCTCTTTACTCAATTCCGTAATTATTCAACATACGTTTATACTCAGGAGAATTTCTTCTTCTGAATGATTCGTTTTTAGCTAGCTCTTGTATTTTCATAATACCCTCTAGGTACTGCTCTGGACGTGGAGGACAGCCTGGCACATAAACATCAACTGGAATAATTTTATCAATTCCTTGTAGAACTGAATAAGTATCAAAAATACCACCAGTACATGCGCAAGCACCAACTGCAATTACCCAACGTGGTTCTGCCATTTGCTCATATACTTGACGTAAAGTTGGTCCCATTTTTTTAGCAATGGTTCCCATCACCATTAATAAATCAGCCTGACGCGGAGAGAAACTTAAACGCTCCATACCAAAACGAGCCAGGTCATAGCCAGCAGCAGCAGTAGCCATAAACTCAATACCACAACATGAAGTTGCAAATGGCAAAGGCCATAATGAATTAGCACGTGCTAATCCAATTACATCTTCCGCCTTTGTAGCAAAAAAACCGGGACCTTCAAGGCCTGCGGGTGATTTTGCAATTTCTATTTTTGTTCTCTTTGTAATTTCTTTTGACATTTTCTCTTTTAGATTTTGAATTTTAGCTGTAAGATTTTTAAAAAATCAGTTAACTGAAATCCTAATTCATAAATCAATTTATTCTTCCCAATTCAATGCTTTTTTCGCAACTAAATAATAGAAACCAACAAGTAATAAAATAACAAAGGTGAACATTTCGATAATCCCTAACAATCCTAATTCCTTGAAATTTACTGCCCATGGATACATGAAGATTACTTCAACATCAAACAACACAAATAAAATTGCGACTAGAAAATATTTTACTGAGAAAGGGAAACGCGCGTTACCTTGACTTTCGATACCACACTCAAATGAAGCATCTTTTACTTTTGTTTTTCTTTTTGGCCCTAAGTAATGTGTTGCAACAATAACGAATGCAACAAAACCAAGCGCAACAAGAAACATAATTGCAATTGGAATAAAATCTGTTGGAGTGCCCGTTGATACCATAAAAATAATGTTAAAATCGGAGGTAAGTTTAGCTATTTTATAGCAATTCAACTGCATTTTCCATCTAATTTAGATTCATTATAAATAAAGCAATTTTAAGTCTCTTTTTCCATCGATAAGAAAAAGATTTTGGTAGACGAACCATATTTATATATTTTTATATACTTTCATCAAATTAAAAACCTTATTCAATGAATAAAAAGAAAATTATAATTGCATTAGTATTTGTTACTATTGTTTTCATCCTAGTGGAAAGAATGGCAAATTCAGGAGTAGTTCCAGAATTTTTACACCCTACAAAAAAATATGCTATCTGGGCATTTTTAGTTGGAGGTTTAAGTGCTATTTCCTTAATTATAGGTGCTATTTGTGGAATTATTTTTAATCCTAAACCAAAACTTACGGCAGCTTTAACTGCATTTGGTGCAGGAGCATTGTTGGCAGCATTAAGCGTAGAATTAATTGCACCAACAGTTATGAGTATTGTTGGTCAAATACCAACACCAGGACAAGACAAACTTGATCATAGTCACTCAATGTTTACAATGATATCACTACTTGTTGGCTGCGTATTTGGAGGTTTATTGTTTTATGGAGGAGATGAATTAATTAATTCAAAAGGTGGATACAAAAGAAAGGTGTCTACTTTGATTGCACATCTAAAATTTACAAGGAGCAAAACTGTTGAATCAATAGACTTAGAAGGTGCTGATGTTATGCAAGCGCATGAAGATGAGCATAAAAATAAAAACGATGAACATTCGGGTGGGCCAATGGCAATTTGGTTAGGGTTATTGATAGATGGTATTCCGGAAAGTTTTGTAATAGGCGCAGGTTTTTTAGGGTTATTAGCTGGTAAATTAGCTTCAGGTGCAGATCCTGCATTTGTTGATATTTTGCCATACACATTAATTGCAGGTTTGTTTTTATCCAATTTTCCAGAGTCACTATCAAGTAGTGTTGGTATGAAAAAGCAAGGCTTATCAAATGGTAAAATACTAATGCTTTGGGGTTCAATGGTACTTATTATTTGTATAGGTAGTGTTGTAGGATACTATTTAGGATCTGAAATTCCACATGAATATTTAATTGGAATCGAAGGTGTAGCTGCAGGTGCAATGCTAACTATGATAGCACAAACCATGATTCCTGAGGCAGTTCATATCGGCGGAACAAAGGTGGTAGGTCTTAGTGTACTTAGTGGCTTCTTATCTGCCGTGGCATTTAAATTATTAGAAGTATAATTCGATAATTATTGTGTTAAATAGCAGCACAAAATTTGGATTTTATTTTCAATTTTATACATTTGCCTTTAACTAAACCAATTTAAACTTCATAAATTGGATTCTTAGTTAAAGAACATTTAAACATTTTATCTTCTTCTTATGAAAAAAAATTTACTAAAAAAATCAATTGTTGTTGTTGGTATTTTATCAGCCTGCAATTTAAACGCGCAAATTTCTTTCACTAATAAAAACAATTTACTACATAGTGAAACCGGTGTTTTAGGCAGTAACACTAATGTAAGAAGTGGAAATAGTGTTGCTGTAGTTGATGTTAACTTCGATGGCTTAGATGATATTGTTAAGTTGGATGGCAACCGTTATGTACGTATCGAATACCAACAAGTTGGCGGTACTTTTACACATGTTTATGTTGGTGATTTTGGTGTTACAAGCGGCTGGGGAATGAGTATGGCTGATGTTGACCACAATGGTTACAAAGATATTTTATATGCAGGCTGGGGAGGCGGTGGAGCTCAATTAATGAAATTAAACGCAACAGGAACGGGTGTTTTATCTCATGCCACATTACCAGGTGGTGCAGGCATTGCTGGTCAAAACTGCAATTTCATGGATGTAAACAATGATGGTTGGGAAGATATCTTCGTTTGTAATGATGTTAATGAAAGTATGATTTGGGTGAATGATGGTACAGGTAATTTTCCAGCGGAGCAAAACAATTCGGTTATTAATTTCGATGTAACTCCAGGAACCGCA